>JBEKSH010000001.1:0-17738 GCA_049517235.1 Roseiarcus sp.
CTCGACCGAAATTCTGGCGACGAACGACCCGTGTTGCGGCTCGATCGTGACCAGCCGCTCGTAGGCCAGCCGGTTGATGGCGGAGGAGAGCGGAAATCGCGACACCCCGAGCCGCTCGCAAAGCTGAAGCTTGTCGATCGCGCCGCCCGGCTCCAGAGCGCCAGCAAGGATAGACTCCTTGAGATCGCGATAGACGTGATCGGCTTTGGAACTTCGTCGCGCCTCCGTTTCGCTCATCTCGAAGGACCTCGCGCGTCGCCGCTTGCGGGCGCGCGTCGCGTAAAATGGCTTTCCAGCTAGCATGTCAGACGCTAATGAGATGGCGAGCCAGCGTCAATGCTTCAAGTGAGGCTCGCCTCTCATCGAAACTGGACCGAGCGCCGCCATGCCGCGACTTGAATTGAATCTCAGCGCCGACGCCACGTTGCCGTCCGACGGCTATGCCGGCGCCCTGGTCGGCAGGGTCTGGCGACCGGAATTCGACGGTCCATCGGTGGTCGCCGCGCGGTCGGACGGGCTTGTCGATGTGTCGCGCCATTTCCCGACCTTGCAAGACTTGTGCGAACAGCCCGACCCGGCCGCAGCGCTGCGCGCGGCGCGGGGAGAGCGTGTCGCCTCGCTCGCGGAAGTCCTCGCTAACACGCCGGAAAGCCGGCGCGATCCCGCGCGGCCCTGGCTTCTCGCGCCGGTCGATCTGCAGGCGATCAAGGCGGCCGGAGTGACTTTCGCGACCTCGATGCTTGAGCGCGTCATCGAGGAGCGCGCGCGTGGCGATCGGGACGCCGCGGCGTCCATTCGCGGCGACATGATGCGCCTGATCGGCGACGACCTGTCCAAGCTGCGGCCCGGTTCGCCCGCCGCCATGCGGCTAAAGGACGCGCTGATCGCCCAGGGGGCGTGGTCGCAATATCTGGAAGTCGGCATCGGGCCGGACGCGGAAATTTTCACCAAGAGCCAACCGATGTCGGCGATCGGTCATGGCGCGGACGCCGGCTTCCACAAGGCCTCAAGCTGGAACAATCCGGAGCCCGAGGTCGTCCTGGCGGTCAGTTCGGCAGGCCGCATCGTCGGCGCGACGCTGGGCAATGACGTGAACCTGCGCGATGTCGAGGGACGCTCCGCGCTGCTGCTGGGCAAGGCCAAGGATCAGAACGCCAGCTGCGCCATCGGTCCGCTGCTGCGCCTTTTCGACGCGACCTTCTCGCTCGACGACGTGCGCGAGATGGACGTCGGCCTGACGGTCGAAGGGGAGGACGGCTTCACGCTGGAGGGCGGGTCCTCGATCGCCCGAATAAGCCGCCATCCGACCGACCTCGTCGGGCAAATGATCGGGCCGAGCCATCAATATCCCGATGGGGCCGTGTTGTTCCTGGGCACGATGTTCGCGCCGATCGCCGACCGCGACGCGCCGGGCAAGGGCTTCACCCACAAGCCGGGCGATATCGTGACGATCGCCGCTAGCAGGCTCGGCCAGTTGACCAATCGGATGCGTCATTGCGACGCCTGTCCGCCCTGGACGTTCGGCGCCGGCGCCCTGATGCGCAATCTCGCCAAACGGGGCTTGATTTGACGAGCGGGCGCGCCGAGCATCCGGCGCGAAATAGTTTGACAAAATTCGCGACGGCGTCGACGAGAGCCGATGCACGAAACGGTGGGGACATGACATGAGCGACGTCAACAAGAATTACATCGCGGGCGAATGGGTCGCGGGTGAAGGGGTCTCGCGCGACGTCAATCCCTCCAACACGGACGACATCGTCGGCGTCTACGCTCATGCGAGCGCCGCGCAGGTCGACAGGGCGGCGGCGGCGGCGAAGGCCGCTTTCCCGGCATGGTCGCGCACCACGCCGCAGGAGCGCCACGACATTCTCCTGCGCGCCTCTACCGAAATTCTGGCGCGGCGCGAAGAACTGGGGAGGCTGCTGGCGCGCGAAGAGGGCAAGTCGCTGCCCGAAGCAATCGGCGAAGCGACCCGCGCGGGGCAGATTTTCGATTTCTTCGCCGCCGAAGCCCTGCGCATCCCCGGGGAGAAGCTCGCCAGCGTGCGGCCCAACGTCGATGTGGAGCTGACGCGCGAGGCGGTCGGCGTCGTCGGCGTCATCGCGCCGTGGAACTTTCCGATCGCCATCCCCGCCTGGAAGATCGCCCCCGCGCTCGCCTACGGAAATTGCGTGCTGTTCAAGCCCGCCGACCTTGTGCCGGGCTCCGCCCATGCGCTCGCCGAAATCATTGTGCGCGCCGGCGTCCCCACGGGCGTGTTCAATCTCGTCATGGGGCGCGGTTCGGTGGTCGGCCAGACGATGCTCGAGCACAGGAGCATCGATGCGATCACCTTCACCGGATCCGTGGCGACGGGGCGCAAGGTGGCGGCGGCCTGCGCCGAACGCATGCGCAAGTTCCAGCTCGAAATGGGCGGCAAGAACCCGCTGGTGGTGCTGGACGACGCGGACCTCAAGACCGCCGTCGAATGCGCGGTCAATGGCGCGTTTTTCTCGACCGGCCAGCGCTGCACCGCTTCCTCGCGCCTCATCGTCACGTCGGGAATCTATCCGCGCTTCGCTACGGCGTTGGCCGAACGCATGAAGGGCCTCGTGGTCGACGACGCTCTGAAGGCGGGAACCCATATCGGGCCGGTCGTCGATCAGAATCAGCTCGATCAGGATATCTCCTATCTGCGCATCGGCGTCGACGAAGGCGCCACCCTGGCGGTCGGCGGCGAGCTTCAGCGCCGCGCGACGCCAGGCTTCTACATGAGCCCGGCGTTGTTCACCGACGCCGACAATTCAATGCGGATCGCCAGGGAGGAAATCTTCGGGCCGGTGACCGCGATGATTGCGGCGCGCGATTATGAACACGCCCTCGCGCTCGCCAACGACACCGAATTCGGGCTTTGCGCCGGCGTCTGCACGACAAGCCTCAAACACGCGACCCATTTCAAGCGCAACATTGAAGCGGGCATGGCGATGGTCAACGTGCCCACCGCCGGCGTCGATTACCACGTGCCGTTTGGCGGGCGCAAAGGCTCAAGCCTGGGTTCGCGCGAACAAGGCCGCTACGCCGTTGAGTTCTATACAATTGTGAAGACCGCTTATACGCTGGCGTGAGGGCGACAAACCAGCCTGACGCCGGGGGCCGACGCATGAACCTTATTTCGGGGGAAGCGCTCGTCGATCTGATTCCGGATCGCGACCGAAAGAACGCCTACGACGCCGTCCTTGGCGGTTCGCCGTACAATGTGGCGGTCGGCCTTGGCCGGCTGGGCGCGTCGACCGCTTTCGTCTCGCGTCTCTCCAACGATCCCAACGGCGAGGATCTCGCCGCGGCGCTGAGTCAGGCGGGCGTCGACCTGTCGTTCGTCGCGCGCGACGCCCGACCCACGCCGCTCGCCTTCGTGATGCGCGGTACCGCGCAGAGCGGCGCGCGCTATTCGTTCTATCTCGACGCGACGGCGTTCGATGGAGCCTGGCCGTTTCCGCGGATTTGGCCGAACGGGGCGAAGCATTTGCATGTCGGCTCGCTCGCCGCCGTGGACCCCCGGCATGGGGCGAGCGTCGTCGAAGCCTTGAGCATGGCGCGTTCGTTCGGCACGACAAGTTTTGATCCCAACATCCGCCCGCTGGTGACGCCGGACCGCGAGACCGTAGTCCAGCTCGTCGAACGCCAGGTTGCGCTCGCCAGCTTCGTCAAGGCGAGCGATGAAGATCTGCGTTGGCTCTACCCCGATCGCCATCCGGAGGCCTCCATCGCCAGCTGGGCGCTGCTGGGCCCGAGTTTCTGCGTGATGACGCGCGGCGAGCAGGGCGCCGTCGCCTACATCAAGGGCGAAAGGCTCGTCGCCCCATCGCCGGTGGTGGATGTCGTCGACACGGTCGGCGCGGGCGACAGCTTCATGTCGGCGCTGATCGCCGCGATGGACGCCGACGGCGCGCTTGGCGCGGGGGGGCGCGCGCCGGGCAGCGCCGGCCTTGGCCGGTGGCTGGCCTTCGCCGTGACGGCTTCGGCGATCACCTGCACGCGAAAAGGCTCCGATCCGCCGACCCGCGCCGAGGTTCTGGAAAAGCTCGCCAGGATTTGACAGGCGACTATCGCAGGGAATCGAACGCCAGTGGGACGCCCGCCGTGCTGGGCGTTGCGGATGTCGTTCGTTTCCGATAGTTCAATGCGCGGGTTTCGCAAATCGAAAGCATGAGCCATGGCCTCCACCGACGCCGCGCCGACGCCCGCCCGCGCCAGACCTCTATCGCCGCACCTGAGCGCCTATCGCCTGACCCTGACAATGGCGATGTCGATCATCCATCGCATCACCGGCGCGGCGCTCTATGTCGGCGTGCTGCTTCTGGCCTGGTATCTGCTCGCCGCCTCGATGGACGCGGCCGCCTTCGGCGTCGCTTCCGGTTTTCTGAATTCGATCTTCGGCAGACTGATATTGTTCGGCTTCACCTGGGCGCTGTTTCACCATATGCTTGGCGGCGTCCGGCATATCATATGGGACGCCGGCTACGGCATGGACGCCCCTCAGCGCGAATGGCTGGCGATGGCGACGCTGGTCGGCGGCGTCGCCCTGACGATCGTCGTGTGGGCGATTGGTCTCGCAGTCCTGCCGCCAGGGAGCTGACGTTACATGGCCGATGATCCTGGTTCCCTGCGCACCCCCCTTGGGCGGGTCCGCTATCTCGGCTCCGCGCGCTCCGGCATGCGGGACGATTGGTTCATGCGCCTGACGTCGGTGGCGCTGGTCCCGTTGACGATCGCCTTCGTTTGGCTGCTGCTGTCGCTGCTCTCCAAGGACTACAACGGGGTGCGCGCCGAACTTGGCAGCCCGGCGCCGGCGATCGTCGTAATGCTTTTCGTGCTGGTCGGCGTCTATCACATGCAGCTCGGCATGCGCTCGATCATCCTCGATTATGTCAATGGGCACGCGCGGGAATGGGCGCTCATCGCCAACCTGTTCTTCTGCGCCGCGCTGGGCTTGGCCTGCATCTACGCGGTGCTGCGCATCGGCTTCGTTTGAAATTTCAAGATTTGGCCTCGCCAACAAAGGTTGAACGCATCAATGGCGACGAACGGCACGAGCGGCGCGGCCGCGCCCGCTCTCGGGCAGAAAGCCTATCCGATAACCGACCATACTTACGATGTGGTTGTCGTTGGCGCCGGCGGCGCGGGGCTGCGGGCGCGCGTCGGTTGCGCGCAGGCCGGCCTGCGCACCGCCTGCATCTCGAAAGTGTTCCCGACGCGCTCCCATACGGTCGCCGCGCAGGGCGGCATTTCGGCTTCGCTCGGCAATATGGGCGTCGACGACTGGCGCTGGCACATGTACGACACCGTCAAGGGCTCCGACTGGCTCGGCGACCAGGACGCGATCGAATATCTCTGCCGCCACGCCCCGGCCGCGGTCTATGAGCTCGACCATTGGGGCGTGCCTTTCTCGCGCACGCCGGAGGGCAAGATCTACCAACGTCCGTTCGGCGGCATGACCACCGATTTCGGCAAGGGAATCGCCCAGCGCACCTGCGCGGCCGCCGACCGCACCGGCCATGCGATGCTGCATACGCTCTACGGCCAGGCGTTGAAGGCGCGCACGGAATTTTTCATCGAATATTTTGCGATCGATCTGATCCGGGACGGCGACGGGCGGGTGCGCGGCCTCGTCTGCCTCAAGATGGACGACGGCACGATCCATCGCTTCCGCGCCCATCTGACGATTCTCGCGACGGGCGGCTATGGCCGCGTCTATTTCTCCGCGACTTCGGCCCACACCTGCACCGGCGACGGCAATGCGATGGCGCTGCGCGCCGGCCTGCCGGTGCAGGATATGGAATTCGTGCAATTCCACCCGACCGGCATTTACGGCGCCGGCTGCCTGATCACCGAGGGGGCGCGCGGCGAGGGCGGCTATCTCACCAATTCAGAGGGCGAGCGCTTCATGGAGCGCTATGCGCCGTCGGCCAAGGATCTGGCCTCGCGCGATGTCGTCAGCCGGTCGATGACGCTGGAAATCCGCGAGGGGCGCGGCGTCGGCAAGCTCAAGGATCATATTTTCCTGCATCTCGAACATCTCGATCCGAAAATGCTGCATGAGCAGCTGCCCGGTATTTCCGAGAGCTCGCGGATTTTCGCCGGCGTCGACGTCACCAAGGAGCCGATCCCGGTGCTGCCGACGGCCCACTACAATATGGGCGGCATTCCGACCAATTATCACGGCGAAGCGCTCACCAAGGCCGGCGGCGATCCCGATACGGTCGTTCCCGGCCTGATGGCGCTCGGCGAGGGCGCCTGCGTCTCGGTGCATGGCGCCAATCGGCTGGGCTCCAATTCGCTGATCGACCTCGTGGTGTTCGGCCGCGCGGCGGCGATGCGCGCCGCCGAGTTGATCGGACGGAACGAAAAACACGCGGAGCTGCCCAAGGATTCGGCCGATTTCGCGCTATCGCGTCTCGACCGGTTCCGGCAGGCCAAGGGCGGGACGCCGACGGCCGAACTGCGCAGGCGGATGCAGCGCACGATGCAGGACAACTGCACCGTTTTCCGCACCGGCGAGGTGCTCGCGCAAGGAACGAAATTGATCCATGAATGCTGGCGGGCGGGCGCGGAAGTCCACGTCAGCGACCGTTCGCTGATCTGGAATTCCGATCTCATCGAGACGATGGAATATGACAATCTGATCGTCCAGGCGGTGGTGACGATGGAGGGCGCCGCCAATCGGCTGGAGAGCCGCGGCGCTCATGCGCGGGAGGATTATCCCAAGCGCGACGACAAGGAATGGATGAAGCACACGCTGGCGTGGATGGACGCCGACAAGCAGAGCGTGACGCTCGACTACCGGCCGGTGCACGCCTACACGCTGACCAACGACATCGCCTATATTGAGCCGAGGGCGCGGGTTTATTGACGGCTCCGGCGTTGTTGCGCCACGGCGCGTCTGTCATTCTCGAAGCGGACAAGCGTTCGACTGATTGAGCGAAAGGAAAGCGCCGCGCCATGGTCCAACTGACGCTCCCCAAGAATTCGACGATCACGCCCGGCAAGACTTGGCCCAAGCCCGCCGGCGCGAAAGAGCTCCACGAATTCCGCATCTATCGCTGGAACCCGGACGACGGCGCCAACCCGCGCATCGACACCTATTACGTCGATCGCCACGATTGCGGGCCGATGGTGCTCGACGCGCTGCTGTGGATCAAGGCGAAGATCGATCCGACCCTGACGTTCCGCCGCTCCTGCCGCGAGGGCGTGTGCGGGTCCTGCGCGATGAATATCGACGGCATGAACACCCTCGCCTGCACGCGCGGTATGGACGAGATCGAAGGCGCGGTGAAAGTCTACCCGCTGCCGCACCTGGAGGTCGTCAAGGACCTCGTCCCCGACCTGTCGAATTTCTATGCGCAGCACGCCTCCATCGAACCCTGGCTGAAGACCGTTTCGCCCCCGCCGGAGAAGGAATGGCGGCAGTCGCCGCATGATCGCGCCAATCTCGACGGGCTCTATGAATGCATCCTGTGCGCCTGCTGTTCGACCTCCTGCCCCAGCTATTGGTGGAACGGCGAGCGCTATCTCGGCCCGGCGATCCTGTTGCAGGCCTATCGCTGGCTGATCGATTCGCGCGACGAGGCGGCGGGCGAACGGCTCGACAATCTCGAGGACCCGTTCCGCCTCTATCGCTGCCACACGATCATGAACTGCGCCAAGACCTGCCCGAAGGGCCTGAACCCGGCCAAGGCGATCGGCGCGATCAAGAACATGATGCTGGCAAGGCAGATGTGACGCTTATCCGGTCGGGTGAAGCGTTGATCGATCGCCGCCGCGCCGCGCGGTTCAGGCTTCGGGCGTGCGGTCCGGGAAAAGCGCGCGCATCTGCGCGTCGACCACCGACGCCGTGAGATCGGCGACGTCCTGGGACGCCTCGCGCCACAGCGAGAACGGCGTCGGGCGGCGCGCGATGAGGCGGCCGGTGATCTCGTGCGCCTCGAAGCGAAGTTCGGTGGAGAACTTGGCCGCCAGCTTCTGCATCGGGCGGTTGTCCGCCTGGCACATGATTTCGATCGTCTCGACTCCGTGATTGCTGGCGGCGCGCACGATGCGCGCAAACAATTGCCCGCCCAGGCCGCACCGACGATAGGGCTCTTCGACGCTGAACGCCGCTTCAGCGAGGACCCGCTTTGAAAAAGGGGCGCTTTCCGTCCAGATGGCGGTTTCGGAGCGCAATTCTCCCGCCCCGCGCAATTGGCCGTCGACAAAGGCGCCGAACACGAGGTCTCCCGCGCCAAAACAATTCTCGGCGTAGCCGACGAGAAACTCGTCCGATAGGGCGCCGCTGAAGCGGTCGTGGCGGCTCTGCGGATCGAGGCGAAGGAGATGGTCGCGAAAGGCCGCCATGTCGGCGGTCCATAGCCGGCGCACCATCGCTTGGGGATCAGAGCTCATGGTCGTCTCCAGAGTTGGGCGGCGCCTTTCGGCTTCGCGCGTTCCTCCCGGCGGCCTCGATATGGTGCGCCGCACCATAAGAAACAAGTATGACAATTTGATTGACAGCCCCATGCAATGGAGCGCCGGCGCGGCTATGCCGCCGGCCCCATCCGCAGCAGCACCTTGCCGAGGGCCTCGCGTCGGGCGATCAGCCCGAGGGCCTCGGCGAATGAGGATAGCGGATAGGCCGCGTGAACATGGGCCAAGATCGCGCCGCTCGCGGCGTCCCCGAGCAGCTGGGCCATATTGGCGCGATGGGCCTGCGGCTCGCGGGCGACGAACTCGCCCCAGAAGACGCCGCGGATATCGCAGCCTTTCAACAAGACAAGGTTTAACGGCGGCTTGGGAATTTCGCCCGAAGCAAAGCCGATCACCAGCAAGCGACCCTTCCAGGCCAGCGAGCGCAACGCCGCCTCGGTCAAGGCGCCGCCGACCGGGTCATAGACGACGTCGACGCCGCGACGGGCCGTCAGGCGTTTGAGTTCGCCCCGCAAGTCGCTCGTCGCGTAGTTGATCGCCTCCTGGGCGCCGAACTGGCGCACAAAGGCGAGTTTTTCGTCGGAAGAGGCGCAGGCGATCACCCGGGCGCCCATCCGCGCGCCGATTTCGACCGCCGCCAGGCCAACCCCGCCCGAGGCGCCCAAAACGACCAGAGTCTCGCCAGGCTTCAGGTCGGCGCGCTGCTTGAGGGCGTGCAGCGTCGTCCCATAGGTGATCGACAGCCCGGCCGCCTTCTCGTCGGAAAGCCGATCGGGAAGGGCGACCAATCTGTCGACAGGACAGACGATCCGTTCGCGCGCGCAGCCAAATCCGGTATAGCCGAGCACCCGATCGCCAATTTTGAAGCCGCTCGCGCCCGGGCCGAGCGCGGCGATGCGCCCGGAAAACTCGGCGGCGGGCGAAAAAGGCAGCGGCGGCTTGACCTGGTATTTGTTTTCGATGACCAGCAGATCGAAAAAATTGAGGCCGGCGTAGCTGACGTCGACCAGAGCCTCTCGCTCGCCCGGGACCGGATCGGGCAGATCGACGATTCTCAGCGTTTCGGGCGGGCCATAGTTCTCGCAAATCAGAGCTTTCATCGCAGACCTCGAATTTGAGTCTTTTTTCACTAAGATTGGATAGGCTCGCTTGACTGTCGATTAACGACGAGAAGCCGGGTCAGAATTTCGCCCTGTTCGCCGCCCATGAAAGCCCCACCGCCGCGTGGCGTCCGCCGGAGTAAACTCATCCCATGATTCGCTTCGCGAAACCAACCGCCTTCGTGCTGTGCGCCGCTCTCGGCCTGCCGATCGCCGGGCCCGCCTCGGCCCAGCAAAGTCCCGCCGCCGATCAAACGGCTCCGGTCAAGAAGAAGGCGGCCAAGGCGCCCGACGCAAGCGCGGCGGTGGACAAGACGGCGGACAAGACCAAGCCCGCGGAAAAGAGCGCCAACGCCAAGCCGTTGTTGGTGGCGAGCTTTGGCGACTGGGGTGTGTATCAGACGCAGGCGGCCAAAGGCCGCGTTTGCTACACATTGGCGCAGCCCAAAGACCGGGCGCCCGCCGACCTGAAGCGCGACCCCGCCTACGCCTTCATCTCGGATCGCCCCGGCGAGGGGGTCCGCAACGAAATTTCGTTCATCATGGGTTTTGACGTCGTCAATCCGCCCGACGACGCCGTCGCCGCGGACTCCAAGAAGAAACCCGCCGGCAAAGAAGCAACGGCGATCGTCGGCGATCAGTCCTTTGAACTTTTGGCCAAGAGCGCGAATCTCTGGGTCAAGAACGCCGCCAAGGAAAGTCAGTTGGTCGGCGAGATGCGCAAAGCCGCCAAGCTGCAGGTCAAGGCCACCTCCAAGCGGGGCAACACGACCACCGACACCTATTCGCTCGCCGGCTTCTCGCAGGCGCTCGACCGCGTGCAGAAGGACTGTCCCTCGAATTAGGCCCGCTTCGCCGCGATCATGTAATTGACGCCGGTGTCGCGCGAGACGCGCCAGGCGGCGCGCAGCGGATCGTAGACGACGCCGGTGCGCGCGATTTCCTTTAGGCCGCCCGACCGCAACGCGGCGGTCAATTCTTCCGGCGTCACGAATTGCTCCCAGCGGTGCGTGCCCGGGGGCACCCAGCGCAGGATGTATTCGGCGCCGATAATCGCCAAGGCGAAGCTCTTGAAGGTGCGGTTCAGCGTCGAGGCGGCGAACAGGCCGCCCGGCCGCACGAGGGCGCAAGCGGTTCTCACGAAACGCGGCATGTCCCGGACGTGCTCGATGACTTCCATCGCCAGGACGACATCGAAGGACGCCCTCTCCCGCGCCAATTGCTCGAGTGTCGAGGCGCGATAGACGACGCTGACGCCTGTCTCGGCGGCATGGCGCCGCGCCACCTCGATATTGCCCGGCGCGGGGTCGAGGCCGGTGACGTTGGCGCCAAGTCTGGCTAACGGCTCGGCGAGCAAACCGGCGCCGCAACCGATATCGAGGATGGCCGGGCCGGCGAGCGGCGGCTCGTCGGCATGGATCGGGGTCCTGAAACGCCTGGCGATCACGTCACGCAGCCAGGCGATGCGCAGCGGATTGATCTGATGCAACGCGCGCATCGAGCCGGCCGGGTCCCACCATTCGTCGCCCAGCGCCTCGAACTGCGCGACATCGGCCGGGTCCACGCTGGCGGAGGCGTCCGAGACGGGCATTGGGCGATTCCCCGGCGAAGGAAACGGGCGTTGACCACCCGGGCGCCGCCATCTATACGCGCCCTTCGTGGCCGGCGCGAGCCGCTTGGCGGGTGCAATTCGTTGGAATCCTTATGTCGCGCCTGGTGATGAAGTTCGGCGGCACCTCGGTCGCCAATATTGAACGCATTCGCAATGTGGCGCGCCACGTCAAACGTGAAATCGATGCGGGCCATGACGTGGCGGTGGTCGTCTCGGCGATGTCGGGCAAGACCAACGAGCTGGTGGCCTGGGCCAGCGAAGCGGCCCCGCTTTACGACGCGAGCGAATACGACGCCATCGTCGCGTCGGGAGAGCTCGTCACGGCCGGGCTGCTGGCGATCGTGTTGAAGGATATGGGACTGGCCGCCCGGTCGTGGCAGGGCTGGCAGATCCCGATTCTCACCGACGACGCCCACAGCGCGGCGCGCATCACCGGCATCGACGGTTCGAAAATCGTCGCCGGTTTCGCGAACAGGGAGATCGCCGTCGTCGCCGGCTTTCAGGGTCTGCACGCGCCGAGCGGCCGGGTGACGACGCTCGGGCGCGGCGGCTCCGACACCTCGGCCGTGGCGCTGGCCGCCGCGATCGGCGCCGACCGATGCGACATCTACACCGATGTCGATGGCGTCTATACGACCGATCCGCGCGTGGTGGCGAAGGCAAGGCGGCTGGAGCGCGTCGCCTTCGAGGAAATGCTGGAAATGGCGTCGCTCGGTGCGAAGGTTCTGCAGGTGCGCTCGGTCGAAGTCGCAATGGTGCACAAGGTCAAGCTCACCGTGCGTTCATCGTTCGACGACCCCGCCGATCCAAGGTCGGGCACGCTCATTTGCGACGAGGAGGACATTGTGGAAAACCAGGTTGTCACCGGCATCGCATTCTCGAAGGACGAGGCCCAGATCACTTTGCGCCGGGTCGCCGACAAGCCCGGCGTGGCTGCGGCGATCTTCATGCCGCTGGCGGAGGCCAACATCAATGTCGACATGATCATTCAGGTCATCTCCGACGACACCACGACCACCGACATCACTTTCACGGTGCCGGCCGCGGAATTCGCGCGCGCCAAGGCGATCCTCGAGGAGCGGCGCGGTCAGATCAACTACACTCTGCTGCAAGGCGCGCAGGATGTCGTCAAAGTATCGGCGATCGGCATCGGCATGCGCAGCCATTCCGGCGTCGCCGCGCGCGCGTTCAAGGCGTTGGCCGAGAAGGGCGTCAACATTCGCGCCATTACGACGTCCGAGATCAAATTTTCGGTGCTGATCGACGCCGTCTACACCGAACTGGCGGTGCGCACCCTGCATTCGCTCTACGGGCTCGACGCGACGGTGTAGCGCGCGCTTGGCCCAGCGGCCTTCGCGCCGGTCAGGCGCCCGCGCTTTTTGCGCCGACGCCGATCGGGCACGAAACGCCCGTGCCGCCCAGCCCGCAATAGCCGGCCGGATTCTTTGCCAGATATTGCTGGTGATAGCCTTCAGCGAAATAGAAGGGCCCGGATTGTTCTATCTCGGTGGTGATGGGGCCGAGCCCCCTCCCTCGCAGCGCCTCGCCATAGGCGTCGCGCGAAGCCTTGGCGGCGGCCAACTGCGCCGGACTGGTCGCATAGATCGCTGAGCGATACTGCGATCCGACGTCATTTCCCTGACGCAGGCCCTGCGTCGGGTCATGGTTCTCCCAGAAGATTTGCAGCAGCCGCTCGTAGGATATCTTGGCGGGATCGAAGGCGACCAGCGCGGCTTCGGCATGGCCGGTCCGGCCGCTGCATGTTTCCTCATAGGTCGGATTGGGCGAATAACCGCCGGCATAGCCGACCGCCGTGACATAGACGCCTTCTCCGGCCTCCCAGAACTTGCGCTCCGCGCCCCAAAAACATCCCATCGCGAAGACCGCGGTCTCGATGCCGGCGGGATAGGGGCCTTTCAAACCATGGCCGTTGACGAAATGGCGCTCAGCGGTGGCGATCGGCTCGCGCCGGCCGGGCAAGGCTTCGGCGGGCGACGACGGGCGGTCGTTCTTGCGCAGGAAACTCAACATCCTCGGCTCCATCGGGGGTCCTGCCGTATATGGGCGCCGCGGGGCCCGAAGCACAGGCGCGGCGGCTTCACTTTCGCGTCAGCCCGGACGGTTCGAATGGCCGATCGGCGGCGGGCTCCGGCGCACCACGTAGAACAATCCGGCGCCCGCAACGCCGAGGACCGCCCATGTCGGCAGCATCAGGATATGCAGCAGGACCGGATCCCACAAGAGAGGATGGATCCGTTCGAGAAAGGATTGCATGAGCGGCAGATTGTTGGGAAGCGCCCAATAGACCGTTGCGCCCATCGGCGTGAACGACAGTTGCTCGGCGGCGATCGAACGCGCGCCGTCGATGACGCAGGCCGCGAACGCCCCCGCCAGCAGCGCCAATCCGAGAATACGGATGAAGAGCCTGATCACTTTCAGCGCCTTCGCTTGAAGAGCGCCGAAGCGGCCAGCAGGACCGCCAACATCGACAGCGGCGCGAGCGCCCCGAATCGGCTGTAGAAAGTTGGCGGGCGAGGCGCCGGCAACGGGCTGTCGAGCACGCTTTCCACTCCCAGCGGAAGCTGTGCGATGACGCGGCCCAGGCCGTCGACGACCGCGGATAGGCCGCCATTGGCGGCGCGCACCAGCGGCAAGCCCCGTTCGATGGTCTGAAGGCGGGCTTGCGCGAAATGCTGGTAGGGGCCTGGCGTGAGCCCGAACCATGCGTCGTCCGTTAGGTTGAGCATCCAGGCCGGGCGGCTGTCGTTCGGCCTGAACAGGGCGCCGATGTCTTGTGGAAAGACCGCTTCATAGCAGATGAGGGGAAGCGCGTCGGGCAGGCCCGGCGCGTGCAGAACGGCAGGGCCGGAGCCGGCGTCGAACCCGCCCGGAAAATGTACGAATTGCGTCACACCGAGACGGTCCAATAGGTCAGCCCAGGGCAGGTATTCGCCGAACGGCACCAAATGAATCTTGTCGTAGCGATCGAGCAGGGCGCCGTGCCGATCGACGACCTGGATCGCGTTGAAATAATGCGCCCGGCGGTCGCCGGGCATCGGTTCGGCGAGGCGCGCCGCGCCGGTTATCAGCGTCGCGCCGCCACGAAGAAGATCGGCGATCTGCGCCAGCGCTTTGGGATCGCGCGCCAGTAGGAAGGGAAAGGCCGATTCCGGCCAGATCAGGTGGGTTACGTCGGCGACGCCGGTCGAGTTCGGCGATGTCGCGCGGTCCGACAGGTCGAGATACCGCTGCATGATCGCGTCTTTGTTGCGCGCCGCGAAACTGTCGTCCTGCGCCATATTGGTCTGCATGATGCGCAGTTTCACATCGGCGATCAGCGGCGCGTCGGGGGCGGACAACCGAAACGCGCCGAAGGCGGCCAGCGCGGCCAAAGCTGCGAAGCCCAGAACGATCGGCCGGGCGAGCCAGCGCCCATTTCCCTCGTCAGCCAGAGTGGCCGGCGCCGCGAAAATCGCGACGGTAAGAAGGGTCAAGCCGTGCAATCCGGCGATCGACGCAAATTGGGCGAGGACCAGATTTTGGCCAAGCGCCATGCCGAACTCGTTCCAGGGAAATCCCGTCAACACGACGGCCCGCAACCATTCGCTCGCGCAAAGGCCGACGGCGAGGGCGAGGATGCGCGCCGGGCCCGACGACCATAGCAAGCGGGCGAACGCAAAGCCGAGCGCCGGAAAGAAGGCGAGACCCGCCGGCAGCGCCAAGACGCCGAGCGGCAGCGCCCAGGCGAATTTGTCGGCCTCGACGAGAAAGGCGTGGCCCAGCCACCACAGGCCCGCGACAAAATAGCCAAATCCCCACCACCAGCCCGCCGCGAACGCCGATCGCACCGATCGAACGGTCGAGCGCCCGCCGGCGCCGACATTCGCCGATCCGTCGATCAGCCAAACCGCCGCCATCATCGGCGCCATCATCGCGGGCCAGAACTCAAAGGGCGGCAAAGCCAGCGCCCCGACGGCGCCGGCGAGAAAGGCGATCGCGCGGCGCCGCCAGTCCCACGCGAGGATGACGCTGGCGGCGATAGCGCGGAATGCGCCCCCTTCGCGGGATTGCGTCAATTCGGTTGAAACCAAGGGTTGGCGTCCCGAGACCGAGGGCGGAGAAAGCGGAAGCCGGCGCGCCGTTTCGCGCTAGCTCGAACGGAAGACTTAAAGGCACGGCGCGATTCGATCAAATCGCGGCTTAAGCCGAGCCATCTCAGGTTGAAATTCGGGGACCGAGGTCTCGTCTGGAGCTCCAAAGCCGACCAAGATGTCATTGTCTGTATATTCCGTTTCTGATATTCGTATATTCTCGGAAGGATATTCAAGTGCCGCTCTATATCCGCGATGATGAGGTCGCCGCGCTGGCGCGCAAGGTGCAGGGCCTGACGAAGGCCAGGACCGTCACTGACGCTGTCCGCTCCGCTTTGGAGCACGAGATCGAGCGTGAGCGAAACAAGTTGCCGCCAAGCGCGCGCCTGGCGAGGAGCGTCGCCATGGCCGCGGCCATGGGTCCTGTTGACCCCGATTTCGATATGAAGAAATTCTCTGACGAGATGTGGGGCGAGTGATGTTCCTCGACGCATCCGCAATCGTCGGCCTCGTGAACGACGAGCCCGGTTCCGACCAAGTCAAGCGCAAGCTCGACGCCGCCGTCGGCCCCTATCTTGTGTCGCCCCTGGCGCTTTTCGAGGCGGTGACAGCCATTGCGCGGGCGCATGCGGCCCCTGGCAAGAGGCCCGTTGACGCACAGACGATCGCACAGGCCCAAGCTGTCGTCGCAGCCTTTGTCGAGGACCTCGGCGCCAGGGAAATCATCGTCTCCGGCGACATCGGACGAAAGGCCATCGACGCCGCCAGCCGCTACGGCAAAGTCGTCGGTCACAAGGCGGCCCTCAATTTCGGGGATTGCTTCGCCTACGCCTGCGCCAAGGCCTGTCGCGTGGCTTTGTTATACAAGGGGGAAGATTTCTCCCACACCGATATGGCCTGACCCGCCGCGTAAAACGCTCCCTTCACGGGGTTGCCGTGAATCGGTTAAAGCCGAGGATGGGAAAAGTGGAGGCCGGCTCGCCGTTTGGCGATGCGGTGAGCCAAAGACATAGAGCGATGGTCCGATTCGATCAATTCATTACCCCGACGCGAATCGCGGGAGTCGACCAGCGCTGTCCTGCCAGCGCAGTTCGGCGCTCACTTGGGCGCGGCGGTTCCTCCCGCGACGGGATCGGCCGCCGTTTCACCCGCCGATCGCCGCCGGCGGGCGGCGGTTCGGCGCGTGCGGGCGCCCGGCGGATGAATCTTGAGACGTTTGATCCGCCGCGGGTCGGCGTCGAGAATCTCGAATTCGAAATCGCCCGGGCCGGTGATGATTTCGCTGCGCCCCGGCACCCGGCCGGCCTTGGACATAATCAATCCGCCAATCGTATCGACATCTTCGGCGTCGGCGAGGGCGGACAGATCCACTCCGAGGGCGCGCGAGACCGCCTCCAGGCTGGCTCTCGCGTCGACGATAAAGGCGCCGTCCGCGGTCTGGGAAATTTCCCGAATGTCCGCCTCGTCATGCTCGTCCTCAATTTCGCCGACGATCGCCTCGACGACGTCTTCGATCGAGACCAGACCATCGGTGCCGCCATATTCATCGATCACCAGGGCCATGTGCGTGTGGGAGGCCTGCATTTTCATCAGAAGATCGAGGGCGGGCATCGAAGGAGGCGCAAACAGCACCGGCCTCAGGATGTTGGCGCGCGCGAGCGGCAGGCGCATCCCGAGCTTGGCGTCGGCGTCCGGCGCGGCGGCAGCGGTCTTGGACGGTTCGGCGACGAGGCCGAACCGCGGTTCGGCGGCGAGATAGTCGACGAAATCGCGAATGTGCACCATGCCCCGGGGGTCGTCGAGCGTTTCGCCGTAAACAGGCAGGCGCGAATGACCGGCGGTGCGAAACAGCGCGAGGACCTCGCTGAGCGGCGCGTCGATCCCCAAGCCGATGATGTCGGCGCGCGGCACCATGATGTCCGCCACCCTGACGTCGTGCAAGCCCAGGACATTCTTCAGGATGGCCCGTTCCTGCGCGGTGAAGTCGGTGTTGGCGCCGGCGCCGACGAGCGCGTCTTCGAGATCGTCGCGAACGGAAGCCGGCCCCAATCCAAACAAGGCGCGAAGCCGATCGAACAGTCCCGGCGGCGCTTCGCGCGCCGGCGCCGACGGCTCATCGGCCGCCGGGGGCTCGATGCGTTCGGCCTCGCTCATGCTTTGGCGTCCGCGGCGACGCTCGAAACATAGGGATCGGCGATCCCCAGCCTCGCCAGCGCGCCTATTTCAAGCGCCTCCATGCGATCCGCCTCGCCAGCGCTTTGATGATCGAAGCCCAACAGGTGCAGGAACCCATGAACGATGAGATGCGCGACATGGTCGGCGAAAGTCTTGCGCTCCTCGACGGCCTCGCGCTCCGCCGTTTCGAACGCAACGACAATATCGCCAAGCAATGGCGCGGCGGCGATTTTGCCGGGCGCGGCGGCGGGAAAGGACAGGACGTTGGTCGGTTTGGCGGCGCCCCGCCATCGCTCGTTCAACGCGCGGATTACGGCGTCG
>JBEKSH010000002.1:0-16979 GCA_049517235.1 Roseiarcus sp.
TTCGACACTTCCGCCAAGATCGCCGGCCAGCTCGTGCACATCCAGATGGACGGTTTCGGGCCGGAATGGATGGTCGAGCGCAACCGCCTGATCGAGGCGGCGACGATAGACGACGCGCGCCGGGTCGCCAAACGCCTGTTCGGCGACGGGGCGATGAGCGTGGCGATCGTCGGGCGCCCTGTCGGGATATAGAAAGGGGCGCGAATCACCGTTCGCGTTGACGCATCGGGTCGTTCGGGCCGGCGCGCGCCGGCCAGCGTCTCTGGGAAATCGCGTCTCGAATTTGTGATGCGGCGAAAAGCCCGCTTCCTTTTTGCCGAAGAGGGAGCGCCAAATGCTGGCCGCCCTGGTCAGCTCATGCCGATTTCTTCGAATTTGGCCTGAACGATGTCGCGATCGAACGGCTTCATCATGAATTCGTCGGCTCCGGCGTGGCGAGCGCGCGCGAATTGGGCGACGTCATATTCGCTCGTGCAGAAGACGACCTTCGGCCTCTCGCCGCCTGGCATACGGCGCAATTGCTTCAGGAAACCGAAGCCGTCGAGAACGGGCATGCTCCAGTCGAGCAGAATGGCGTCCGGCATAAGAAAGGAGCAGGCCGCCAGGGCTTGTTTGCCGTCGGCCGCTTCCGATGTTTGCAGGCGCATGCCTTCAAGAATCCGCCGGGCGATTTTGCGGATCACCGGCGAGTCGTCGACGACGAGGATCTGTTTCATTTTGCGCTCCTGTCCATCCCAAGCAGCCTGCGGCTAGCGCCAAAGCGCGAGAACGCCGCCACTATGGCGGAACAGGGTTAAGGAGCGCTAAAACGCGACGTCCTGCCGAAACAGGACTGTCGGCCGCGGTTCAGACGGGCGCGGCAATCGCCGGCGCAACCCTCGCCCGCGCCGACAAAGCCACGCGTTCGGGACCGCTCGTCACCATCACGTCGAGGCCGCAGGCCCGCCCGACGAGCCCGGTGTAATAGGCCTGAATGGAATGGGCGTCGACGGACCCGCCTTCCGGCGTTCCTGCGATCAGCGCGGCCACGCCATGAGCAAGACGCGCGTTGGCGCCATTCGCCTCGACCTGCGCCTCGAGACTTTCGCCCTCGCCGGTCAGATTGACCGTGACGACCCCGCCGCGCGGAATAGCCGCCGTGGCGATCAGGCAGAGATTGAGCACAAGCTTCACCTTGTTCTTCGGCGCGTGTTGACGCGCCGCATTCCAGACAAGCTTGGTGCGCTCGTTGGCGATCAGGCCGCGCGTCACGTTTTCCGCATCGCCGGTGTCGATCGAAGCGCCGGCAGAACCCGCCGCGCCATAGGCGAGCCGGCAGAATTGCAGGCGCGCTGAGGCGGCGGCGGCGCTCTTCTTGATGAGGGCGAGCGCGATTTCGCGCATTTCGCCATCCTTCTCGTCCTCCAGCACTTCCAGGCCGTTGATGATCGCGCCGACCGGGCTGATGACGTCATGGCAAACGCGCGAACACAAGAGAGCCGCAAGATCCATTCCATCCAGGGCGAATGTTGTCATCGAGCAAATCCTGTGGTCAATCGCTGTGGCGCAGCGGGGGCGCCGGTTCGACGCCGGACGTTGGACGGGCGGCTTTTCGCCGCCCGGCCGAATCGGCCTGACTGGCCAATTTCGGCGACATTGGATTAACCTTGCCCCGGCAACTTCGCAATCCAAGGGATGGTTCGCACGATGAGCGACGACGCAGACGGGCCTTTGCTCGACATGGACGCGCTGTCGCGCGATGCGATCGCCAAATTCTTCGCCCGGATCGCCCTGGCCGCCGGGCCTGTCGTCATGACCGAATACGCCAGAGGAAGCGATGTCCGCACGAAGGCCGACAGCAGCCCGGTCACGGTCGCTGACGAACGCGCGGAGGAGGTCATCCTTCGCCTGTTGCGCGCCCGCGCTTTTCCGATTCCGATCGTCGCCGAGGAGTCAGTCGCGCGAGGCGAGCATGCCACGATCGGCCGCAGTTTCATCCTTGTCGACCCGCTCGACGGAACGCGCGAATTCATCTCCCGCAACGGCGAATTCACCATCAATATCGCGCTGGTGCGTGATCGCGAGCCGGTCGCCGGCGCCGTTTACGCGCCTGCTTTGGCGCGCTTGTGGTGGGGCGGCGAACGCGCCTATGTGTGTGACGCGCCCGTCGGCGCGCCGCTCGCCGAAGAGTCCTTCTGGCAACCGATCAAGACGCGCCGCGCGCCGGCGCGGCAACTGGTCGCCTTGGCGAGCCGTTCGCATGGCGACCCAGCGACCGAAGCGTTTCTGGCCAAGCTCCCGATAGGGGAGCGCCGGTCCGCCGGCTCGTCGCTGAAGTTTTGCGCGCTCGCGGAAGGCGTCGCCGACGTCTATCCACGCTTTGCGCCTACGATGGAATGGGATACGGCGGCCGGCGATTCGGTGCTGCGCGCGGCGGGGGGCGTCGTGCTGGCGGTCGAAGGCGGCCCGCTGCTCTACGGCAAGAAGGACAGCGGCCTGCGCAATGGAGGCTTTGTCGCCTGGGGCGATCCGGCGCGCGGCGCGAACGCCGCCATGCTTAACGAGGCGTCAACCTGATAGGGCGAAACTGCAGCCCGCCCCAATTAGGCCGTCATCGCCTTGAAAGCTTGCCTTGTTCTGGAAGATTGGGCCGCATGGGCGAAATGGAGCACGACCGATGCCGAAATTGACACGGCGCGACATTCTGGCCGGCGGCGCCGTCGCCGCGCTGGCAAGCCTTTGGCCGCCGAGCGCGGCGCTTGCCGATTCTCCGCCGCCATACGCGACAAACGAGATCGTCGACAGCGGCCATCGCTTCTTTGGCGCGGTGTCGAGGGGGCTGGCCGAAGTCGTCCAGGAGGCTGTGCGGCGCTGGGGGCAGCCAAACGGCTACGTTCTCGGCCAGGAAGCCTCCGCCGCCTTTTTCGGCGGCCTGCGCTACGGCGAAGGCAAGATGTACACGCGCAACGCGGGCGACCAGCCGGTCTTCTGGCAGGGCCCGTCGGTCGGTTTTGACGCCGGCGCCGACGGCGATCGCACGATGATGCTCGTCTACAATCTTCCCACTGTCGACGCGATCTTTCGTCGATTTGGCGGCATCGACGGGTCCGCTTACTTCATCGGCGGGTTCGGATTCACGGCGCTTGGCGCGGACAACATCGTCGTCGTTCCGATTCGCAGCGGGATCGGAGCGCGCCTTGGCGTCAACGTGAGTTATCTCAAGTTTACGCCGCGCGCGACGTGGAACCCTTTTTGACAGGAATCGCGGGGCGCGGCGGGGCTGTAGCCCGCCGCGGTCAGCGCCGAGCGCGCCGCCCGCGAACAGGCTTCACCATGGACTTTGCTTCGGCGCGACGCCGTGCGATGTTGCATGCCTATCGCAAGCTCGGGTGAGGCAAATTGGTCGAACAGGCGATGTTTTTCCTTGCCGGCCTCCTCGTTGCGGGGCTCGCGGGCGTCATCTTTGTGCCTGCTTTCGCGCGCCGGGCTTCGCGCCTGTCGGCGGCGCGCGCGCGGATGCTGGCGCCTCTTTCCATGAAGGAAGCCGTCGCCGAGCGCGATATGCTGCGCGCCGAGCACGCCGTCGCGCAGCACCGCCTGGAGCGGCGCATCGCGGCCTTGCAGGATGCGGTCGGGCGCCACCGCGCCGACCTTGGCCGCCAAGCCGCGACGATCGTGGCGCTCGAAAGCGGAACGAGCGATCGGCGCGCCGAAATCGCGGAACTGCGCGCCGATTTGGCGGCAAGACAACGCGAGACGCTCAGTCTTGAAGCCGATCTTGGCGCGAGCCGGATCGCTCTGAACGATTTCGGCGCCCGGCTCGACCGGGCTTCGTCGGAGATCGCCCGCTTGACGGATGAACGACTGGCCATCGAGACCCTGACCGATGAACAGCGCTCGGTGATCGCGGGATTGGAAACGCGGGCCTCCGGTCTTGAGATGAAGCTCGACGACGCCGCGCAAGCGGCCAAGGCCAAGGCGGCCGGCGCGCAAGCGGAGTGGGCGCGCGTGTCCTCGGAGC
Source organism: Roseiarcus sp. (assembly GCA_049517235.1). Classification (GTDB taxonomy): domain Bacteria; phylum Pseudomonadota; class Alphaproteobacteria; order Rhizobiales; family Beijerinckiaceae; genus Roseiarcus. The sequence goes on from JBEKSH010000002.1 coordinate 4,001, forward strand.
TGAATTCGCGAATGAGCGAGGCCGCAAGATTGAGCGCCGAACTTCAGCAGGCCCGTCAGCGCCTGGCGGAGCTTGAGGCCGCGCCGACCTCGCGCCCGCGGGCGCTCGAGGGCGCGTCGATCGACGGCGGCGGGCGGCTCGCCAATGGCGCGACGCCGGGTCAGGCGCCGGCGGACGCCGACAATATTCGACTCGACCCTGGTTTTGGATCGCCGGGCGATGTCGCCTTGCGCGAGGCTATTTCGCGGCTGGCCGCCGACCTCGCCCGCTTGAGCGGCGCGTCCGGGGACGGGGCCGCCCTGCTTCCCAAACCCGGCAAATCCAAGCGCCGCGAAACGCGCAGCCTTCTTCCGCAAGGGGCGGACCCGTCGAAGGGCCCGGCTTCCGCCCAGGTTCGGCAATTGCGGTCGATGGCTCCGGAGCGTTGACGCCTCGTCGAAAAAGAAGTTGCGTATCTTTCGGGTTCGACGATACAGCGGGCGCCACACCGCCGACGACGCGAATCATGCGCCGGCGATCGCGGCGCCGCTGAAGGAAACGGTCCATGGCTGAAGCACTGGAGGACGCGGTCGAGGCGAAGGACAAGCGGGTCGCCCTGCTCATCGCCATCCTGGCCCTGTTCCTGGCTCTGTCCGAGGCCGCCGGCAAGAACGCCCAGCATCGCTCGACAGAGCAGAATATCGAGGCCTCCGATCTTTATAACTTTTATCAGGCCAAGAAGATCCGGGCCAGCATGGCCGAGAGCGATATCGCCCAGATGGAAATCGGTCGCCAGGCCGCCAGCGATCCGAAAGTCCAGGAGGCGATGGACAAGCAGATCATGACCTGGAAAGGCATGGTCGCTCACTACGAGACCGACAAGAAAGACGGCACGGAAGCGCTTCTGGAACGCGCCAAAGAGACGATGGAAGGGCGCGAATTGTCGAACCAACGTCTTGAACATTATGAAAATGCGAGCGGACTGCTGCAGATCGCCATCGTGCTGGCTTCGGCGGCGATCATTACCGGCATAGCCGCTCTGATCTGGGTGAGCATCGGGCTGGGCGCCGCCGGCGCGGCATTGATGGCGTTCGGCTATTTCGCGCCGACGGCTCTGAAGTTTTTCGGCTGAACGCCTGGGAAGCGCGATCCTTGAAAGGTGGCAGACTTCGCGGCGCGACGCGCACCGATATCGCGCCCTTCGCTCAATGACCGCCGCCAGCGCCGGCGCCTTGCAATTGCGGCCTGCGCATCGCGGGCGCCAGCGCGACCAGCGCGAAAAAAATCACGGTCAGCGCGAGGAACACGTCGCCGAGCGCCATGATCTCAGCTTGCCGCCTCGTCATCAGCATCAATTGTCTCGTCGCCGCCAAAGCCGCGTCGGAACCGCGCGACGCGAACGCGGCGGTGAATTGCGCGAGAGTCTCGTCGGCGGTCGTCCGCCCCCATGAGACGGCTTCGTGCAAGCGCGCGATGTGAAGGTCCATCCGCTTGTCCAGAATCGTATTGATCAGCGCCAAACCGACCGCGCCGCCGAGATTGCGCGTCAGATTGAACAGGCCCGAGGCGTTCTTCATTCTGTGCGGAGGCATCGTGCCGAGCGCCAGGTTGTTGATCGGCACCATGCAAAGCATCAGCGAGAAGCCGCGTAGCATTTGCGGGACGAGCAATTCCCAAAAGTCCCAATCCTCGGTGATGTAGGAGGCTTGCAGCGTCCCGAGGCCGAAGCCCGCAAACCCGACCGCGATCATCAGACGCGGATCGACCCGGGTCATCAGCCGGCCCGATATCGGCGCCATGATGAACATGCAAACGCCGGTCACGAACATCGTCTTGCCGATCATCAACGACGAATAACCGCGCACCGAAGCAAGATAGACCGGATAAATATACGTAAGGCCGTAGAGCCCGATGCCCATGACGAAAGAGAACAGCGAGCCGGTCCAAAAATTGCGATCCGTAAAAGCCGTCAGGTCGACGATCGGTTGGCGCGCGCGAAAAGCCCGCCAGAAGAACAGGATCGCGCTCAGCGACGAAATGACGATCGCCGCGGTCACCGGCCCGCTCTCAAGCCAGTCCTTCGACGGCCCCTCCTCCAGCGCATATTCGAGGGCGCCCAGAAAGCCGGCCATCCCCGCAAGCCCCGCCCAGTCGAAGCGATCGAGCAAGGACAGGTCGGGTTCATCGAAGTCGATCAGGAACCAGCTGGCGATCGAAACGATAATGCCCGGAATGATATTGACCAGGAACAGCCAATGCCAGGAGAAGGCGTCGGTCAAATAGCCGCCAACGGTCGGGCCGATCGTCGGCGCCAGCGTCGCCACCAGGCCGATGATCGGGCCGACGATCGGCTGTCTGCTGCGCGGAAAGATCGTGAAGGCGGACGCGAAAACCGTCGGGATCATGCCGCCGCCGATGAAGCCTTGCAAGGCGCGCCAGAAGATCATCTCCTCGATCGAGGAGGCGCGCGCGCAAAAGAAGCTCATCAAAGTGAAGCCCGCCGCCGAGGCGACGAACAGATAGCGGGTCGAAAATGCGCGAGACAGAAATCCCGACAACGGGATCATGATGACTTCGGCGATGAGATAGCTGGTCTGGACCCAGGTGATTTCGTCCGAAGAGGCGGACAATCCCGCCTGAATCTCCGACAGCGAGGCCGAAACGACCTGGATGTCCAGAATCGCCATGAACATGCCGAAGACCATGAACAGAAACGCAAGCAGCTTACGCGGATTCAACGCTTCGGACTGCGCCGGCGCGGCGGCGCGCGGCGGCGAATTCGGCGACAGCGAGACGGCGCTCACGGCTTGCTCTTGTCCTGCGCGCCGTGCGCCGATGCATCAAGACCCAAGGCGCCCAGCAGCGTCGGCTTGGGCTGGCCTTCGTCGCGCGTATGCACGGTGGCGACGACCGAAAGGCCGGGACGCAGGTCGCCATTTTGCAGCGCGTCGGCGGGTAATGCGATGCGCACCGCGACGCGCTGGACGACCTTCGTAAAATTGCCCGTGGCGTTGTCGGGCGGCAACAGGGAAAATTGCGACCCCGAAGCGGGCGCCACCGAAGTCACGACGCCCTCGATCACGCGGCCATCGAGAGCGTCGACGGCGATGTCGACTTTCTGGCTGGGGCGGATCGAAGCAAGCTGGGTCTCCTTGAAATTGGCGTCGACATAGGCGTTTGTCAGCGGCACAAGCGCGAGCAGACGCGCGCCCGGCTGGACATATTCGCCAAGCTGCGCCGCCTTGTTGCCCACCACCCCATCGAACGGCGCCGTGATCGTCGTGAAGCTGAGGTCGCGGTTCGCCTTCGCCAGCGCGGTCTCAAGTTCGCCGCGCCCGCGCTCCGCCTCGACCTTTTGCGCCGCCAGGACCTCAAGATTGGCTTTGGCGCCATGCTGCGCCGCTTCGGCCGCGGTCGCCGTGGCGGCGGCTCCGGCCAATATGGCCGCTGTGCGCGCACGATCGGCGGTCGCCTGTTCGAGACGCTGCTGCGACCCGAAGCTCGTTTCAGCAAGTTTCTGGGATCGTTCGAATTCGAGCGCCGCGCGTTGCCGATCGGCGTCGCCGGCGAGCAATTGGGCGCGCGCCGCCGCCACTTGGGCTTGCGCCTGGGCGATCACGGTGCGCTGCGCCTCGATCTGCTGGCTAATCCGGTCGATGGTGGCGTCCTGCGTGGCGATCTTGTCCTTCGCCGCCGCGACCGCGAGCTGGTAGTCGCCGTCGTCGATTTTCACGAGCACGTCGCCGGCGTGGACCCTGGAATTGTCGGCGACCGCCACCAGGGCGATGTGGCCGGCGACTTTGGCGGCGATGACCGCCGTGTCAGCGCCGACGTAGGCGTCATCCGTCGAGACTAGGAAGCGCCCGTTGACGAACCAGTCGTATGCCTTGACGCCGCCAAAGCCCAAGGCGGCGACAATCATCGCCGGAAGGATCAGGTTGCGGATGGACCTGCGCGGCTTGGGTTTGGCGATCGGCGCCAGCGCGCCGCGCTGGCCGCTCGAAGCCAGCATCGGTGGCACCCGCTCAGCTACATCGACGGGCGGTAGTATGTTGACGTCCTGATCTTGCGCCATGAATTGAATTCCCGCCGAAACGCGCTTTGCGCGTGCAGCGACCGAACCGTTCGGTCATTATTTTGTTGACATAGACCAATTCCGGGACTAAATCAACACCGAACTGAACGGTTCGGTCAATATTTTCGTAAGACCTTCGTTGCAAGCAGGGGCTGACACTTGAACGACGCAGCGGCGAGAGATGCGCCCATGATAGATGCGCAGCTTATACATGGCGCGCTTGGCGAAGCGCCTGACGGCAGCGCCAAACGGCGCCAGATCATGGAGGGCGCGCGCACTGTCTTTCTCGCCTCCGGTTTCGACGGCGCGAGCATGAATGACGTCGCGCGCGTCTCAGGCGTGTCGAAGGGAACGCTTTACGTCTATTTCGGATCGAAAGAGGAGTTGTTTGAAGCGCTGATCCGCGAGGAGCGTCGTCAGCAGGCGGAGCGCCTGACCGAATTATCGCTCGAGAGCCGCGACGTGCGCGCTGTGTTGTTCAATTTCGGGTGCCGCCTGATTGAAATGATGACGCGGCCCGATCACCTCGCCCATCTTCGCACGGTGATCGCGGCCACGAACAAGTTTCCGCAGCTGGGACGCGCCTTTTATGAAGCAGGCCCCTGCTTCGGGGCCAGCCGGCTAGAGGGTTATATGCGCCGGATGGATGAAGCGGGCGTGCTCCGAATCGCCGATTTCGACCGCGCGGCTTGGCAATTCCTCGATTTGTGCCAATCCGGCACTTTCAAGCCATTGCTGTTCCGGATGGTCGACGAATTGAGCGCAAGAGATATTGAGGCGGGAGTCAGCGCGGCAGTCGACGTGTTCATGGCCGCCTACGGCGCGCCGGCTCCCGCAGGCCCCGTTGGTTAGGGCGCCGCTCATCGGAAGCCGCTGGCGTCAGGCGAGCCATTCAATCGGCGCTTCAACGGAGACGCTCCGCTTGGCTCGCGCGCCGGCCCACGCGACGAAATAATCACCCATGTCGCTTAGCGGACGGCGCCGTTCCGGAGCGCGCCGGGGCGAGCGAGGGATCGGCGCGTCGCGCCTACAAATATTCTTCGCCCAAGCGACCCGATCGACCGGCGGCCGGGCGTGCGCGCTCGGCAAATCTTGGGCCCCATCGGCATGGTGACTACAATAGGTAGCGCCATCAAACCCAGCCTTCCGCTAAAATGCCGATCTCATGGTTAACGACTTCCTAGCCAGGCTTGCGTAAGGCTACATTGGGATGATTCGGGCCTTCTTGGCGGAAGGAGCCCGGCGCATAGGCGTGGGCGATTCGAGCAGTTTTCAAGCTCGCAACCCGCGATCTGAGGGGGCCATAGCTTGCGCAGGACAAACAGGCCACAACGCGAGCCGCGCCGAATGAGCCTGAAGCGGGGTCGCCGCGAACCCCGCGCAAGGGGCCGGCCCCTTCGCCGGCTGGCGTTTTTCGGCCTGTCCCTCGGCGCAATTTTGACTTCCTCGGGCGCGTCGCCCGCCGGCATCGCCCTGCCGATGATCGCCGTCGATACGCCGGGCGAACAGGATCTCACCGGGCTTGTCCTGCTTATCCTGCTGCTGTTTGGCACCTTCACCGCCGTCCTCCATCTGATCGGACGGCACAACTGGACCCGTCGCGAAAAGGCCCTTACCGCCGAACTCGCCCAGACTCATGCGCGCCTCGATCGCGCCAATCTGTTCTTGTCCACCGAACCGCAGATCGTCATCGCCTGGGGCGCCGACGGCGAGCCGGACATCGAGGGCGACTATTCGCTGGTCACCGACACGCCTTTGCCGCGCCGGGTCCTCGGCTTCGGCTCGTGGCTCGCGCCCGACCTGGCGCAGAAGATGGATCATGCCGTCGAGCGGCTTCGCGATCGCGGCGAGGGTTTTTCCGTCGCGCTCGCCAGTTCGCGCGGCCGCCATTTCGAGATCGACGGGCGCGCGGTGGCGGGCCGCGCGGTGATGCGCATTCGCGACGTGTCGGGCGACCGTCTGCAGCTGGTGCGCCTTCGCGAGAGCCACACCGAGCTTCTCGAAGAGCTCGGCGCGATCCGGGCCATGCTTGACGCCATCCCCCACCCTGTCTGGACGCGCGACGGCGCCGGGCGGCTGGCCTGGTCGAACGCCGCCTACGCGCGCGCCGTCGAAGCCAGGGATTCCGTCGATGTCGTCGCGCGAGGGCTCGAGCTTTTCGACGGCGATGCGCGCGAGGCGGCGCATGCGGCGCGTCTCGAAGCGGGAATCTGGCGCCAGCGCGCGCCCGCCGTCGCCGCCGGCGAGCGCAAGCTGTACGAGGTCGTCGATGTCGCAAGCCAGAACGGCTCGGCGGGCATGGCCAGCGATCTTTCCGAACTGACGGCGCTGCGCGGCGAGTTGCAGCGACAGGCCAGTTCCCACGCGCGAACGCTCGATCAGTTGTCGACCGCGGTGGCGATTTTCGACCGCTCCAAGCGTCTCGTCTTTCACAATGCGGCCTATCGCCAGATATGGTCGTTCGACCCCGCATTCCTCGATCAGCAGCCGACCGACGGCGAGGTGCTCGATCGCCTGCGCGCCAAGCGGCAATTGCCCGAGCAGGTCGATTTTCGCGGCTGGAAGGCGCAACTTCTGCAAGCCTATCACGCGATCGACTCGGCGGAATATGTCTGGCATCTGCCCGATGGCCGCACGTTGCGCGCCGTGGCGAGCCCGAACATGCAAGGCGGCGTCACCTACCTGTTCGACGACGTCACTCAACGCTTCAACCTTGAATCGCAATTCAACGCCCTGACCCGCGTGCAGGGGGAGACGCTCGACACACTCAAGGAAGGCGTCGCGGTTTTCGGCACGGACGGGCGCCTGAAGCTGATCAACCCGGCCTTCGCCGCGCTGTGGCGGTTCGACCCCGCCAAGGCCGCCGATAAGCCGCATATCGATGAAATGGCCAAGTTCTGCGCACCGCTGCTCGACGATTCGTCGCTGTGGGCCGCGCTTCGCGCCGTCATTGTCGGCCTGCCCGAAGACCGCACGGGTTACGAGGCGCGCATCGAGCGAAAGGACGGCCTCGTTCTCGACTGCGCGGCGATGCCCTTGCCCGATGGCGCAACGCTGCTCACCTTCCTTGACGTGACGGCCGGCGTGAACGTCGAGCGCGCCCTGAAGGAGCGCAATCAGGCGCTGGTCGGCGCCGAGAAGCTGCGCAACGATTTCGTCCGTCACGTCAGCTATGAGCTGCGCACGCCGCTCACAAACATCATCGGGTTCGCGCAATTGCTCGCCGAAGGCGTGGTCGGCGAACTCAACCCCAAGCAGCTCGAATACGCCGGCTATGTGACCAAGTCCTCCGCCGCCTTGCTCGCCATCATCAATGACATTCTGGACCTCGCGACGATCGACGCCGGCGCGCTCGAGCTTCGGCTCGAGGAGGTGGATGTCGCGGAGGCGATGAAGGCGGCGGCCGAAGGCATCCAGGACCGGCTCACCGAATCGGCGATCGAATTGCGAATCATCGCGACCGACGGGGTCGGCAGTTTGCGCGCCGATGGCCGGCGCGTGCGCCAGATCCTATTCAATCTGCTTTCCAACGCGATCGGCTTCTCGGCGCCGGGCCAGACGGTCACCCTGGCGGCGATGCGCAGGGGCGACGAGATCGTCTTCAAGGTCAGCGATCGCGGGCGGGGCATTCCACCTGAAGTGCTTGATCGCGTTTTCGAACGGTTCGAGACCCACACCGTCGGCTCGCGCCACCGCGGCATCGGCGTGGGCTTGTCGATCGTCCGCGCGCTGGTCGAATTGCACGGCGGAAGAGTGCTGATCGATTCGGCGCCCAACGAAGGGACGACGGTGACCTGCATCTTTCCGGTGGCTGGCGCCCAGGCCCTGACCCGCGCGGTCGCCTGAAGTGGCTTCGACAGCGCGCGAAAGCGGCGCCGATGCGGTCTGGCGGATCGACCTGCCAAACGAAGCGGCGACTGGCGCGCTGGCGGCGCAGATCGCCGAATGGGTCAAGCCGGGCGACCTCATTGCGCTTTCGGGCGATCTCGGCGCCGCAAAGACCACGTTCGCGCGCGCGCTGATCCGCCAATTGACGGGCGACCCGCGGCTTGAGGCGCCGAGCCCGACCTTCACGCTGATGCAGGTCTATGAAGCGCCCGCCTTTCCAATCGTCCATGCCGATTTCTATCGGATCCGACAGCCTGACGAACTCCTCAATCTTGGCTGGGAGGAAGCGACCGAAGGCGCGCTGACGCTCGTCGAATGGCCGGAGCAGGCCAGCGACTTCCTCAAGCCGGACAGGCTCGCGATCGCGTTCCACCTCGATTTGGCGCAGGGCCCGGACTATCGCCGCGCCGTCATTCAAGGTCATGGCGCCTGGGCGGCGCGCCTCGCCCGCCTCCGGGGGATCGCGACGCTGCTTCAACGCGCCGGCTGGAGCGAGGCGAGACGGATCTTCATGCACGGCGACGCCTCCGTCAGAGCCTATGAACGGCTCTGGGCGCCCTCCGGCGAGACTGCGATTCTGATGATCTCTCCGCCGCGGCCCGACGGCCCGATCCTGCGCTACGGCAAGCCTTACGGCGCGATCGCCAAATTGGCCGATGACATCAGGGCCTTCATCGCCGTGGACGAGGCGCTGCGCGCGCAGGGCTTTTCGGCGCCGCGCATTCTCGCGCACAGCGTCGCCGACGGGCTGGCGATTCTCGAAGATCTGGGCGGGCAATATATCGCCGATTCCGACGGCCCCAATCCCGTGCGCTACGCCGAAGCGGCGGCCCTGCTTGCCGAACTGCACAGCCGCGCGCTTCCCGCCCAATTGCCGGTCGATGACGAAATCTATGCGATCCCGACCTACGATTGCGAAGCGATGCTGATCGAAGTGGAGCAGCTTCTCGACTGGTATGCGCCGCATGTCGCGCGGACTTCGCCGGCGTCCGGCGCCCGCGCGCAATTCCTCGGCCTGTGGCGCGAGGCCTTGGCGCCGATCCTCGCGCAGCCGACAACCTGGACGTTGCGCGACTTTCATTCGCCCAATCTGCATTGGCTGCCGGGCCGCGAGGGATTGAGGCGTCTGGGGCTGGTCGACTTTCAGGACTGCGTGCTCGGGCCGCCCGCCTATGATCTGGTTTCGCTTCTTCAGGACGCGCGCATCGACGTCGCCGACGATATGGAGTTGCGGCTGATGGCCCATTATGCGCGCCGGCGCACAGGCGCCGATCCCGCCTTCGACATGAACGCGTTCACGACGGCCTACGCAGTCATGGGCGCGCAAAGAGCGACGAAAATCCTCGGCATTTTCGCCAGACTGGATAAACGCGACGGCAAGCCGCACTATCTCGCGCATCTCCCGCGCATCGAGGGCTATCTCGCCAAGAGCCTCGCGCATCCATTGATGCAACCGGTCAAGGTCTGGTATCAGGCCCACCTGCCGCGCGCCCTGGGCGGCGAAGCGAGCCCTGCCGAGCGCTGATCGCATTCTTGACGAGCAATGAAACGATGGCGTCGTCGCAAATCCCGAAAGCCGCCATGGTGTTCGCCGCCGGATTGGGCGCGCGGATGCGGCCGATCACCAACAGCCTGCCCAAACCTCTCGTCAAGGTCGCGGGCAAGGCGCTGATCGATCATTGCCTGGACCGCTTCGCGGAAGCGGGCGTCGAGCGCGCCATCGTCAACGTCCACTGGCTCGCCGACCAGATCGAGGCCCATCTGGCCTCCCGCGCCAAGCCTGAAATAGTGTTCTCGGATGAGCGCGCGCAATTGCTCGACCAGGGCGGCGGCATCAAACGCGCGCTGCCGCTGATCGGCGAGGCGCCATTCCTCCTGTGCAACACGGACGCGTTCTGGATCGAGGGGCCGCGCTCCAATCTGGCGCGCCTCGCGGCGGCGTTCGACCCCGAGCGGATGGACGCCGCGCTGCTTGTCGCGTCGGCCGCTCGCGCCGTGGGCGTCGACTGGCCGGGCGACTTCTCGTGCGACGCGGAGGGACGGCTGGCGGCGCGCGAGGACCGCCATGTCGCGCCCTTCGTTTACACCGGCGTCGGCATCATCAAGCCGGAGCTTTTCGCGGGCCGGCAAGCCGACGTCTTCCGCCTGTCGCCGTTCTTTTTCGAGGCGGCGCGCAAGGGGCGGCTGTTCGGCCTGCGCCTCGACGGCCTTTGGCTGCATGTCGGCCGGCCGGAATCGATCGCCGAGGCGGAGCGCGCGATCGATCGATCGACGCTTTAGGAAGCACGGCGGCCCGAGCGAATCCCCAGCCTCTCCCCGGCCGCCGGAGAGCAGCGGAAGGTGCGCCGGGACCCGGCGCAAAGGCCTGTTCGCCCCCGTGGAGGATCCCCACCCGATCGCTGCTCTTGCGGACCCGCTCTAACGCAGGCGCTCGATCGCCATCGCGGTCGCTTCGCCCCCGCCAATGCACAGCGCGGCGACGCCTCGCACGAGCTCTCGCGTCTCCAGCGCCGCCAGCAGCGTTACGATGATGCGCGCGCCCGAAGCGCCGATCGGATGGCCGAGCGCGCAGGCACCGCCGTTGACGTTGACCTTCTCGTGCGGCAGCGCGAGATCGCGCATCGCGGCCATCGCGACGACGGCGAACGCCTCGTTGATCTCGAACAGATCGACTTGCCGCTCGGCCCAGCCCGTCTTGGCCCGCAGCCTGCCGATCGCGCCGATCGGCGCCGTGGGGAACAGATTCGGTTCGGCGGCGTAGGAGGCATGCGCGACAATGATCGCGCGGGGCGTCAGGCCGCGCTTTTCCGCTTGCGAGCGGCGCATCAGCACGAGCGCCGCCGCGCCATCCGAAATTGAGCTTGAATTGGCGGCGGTGACGGTTCCTCCCTTTCGGAAGGCCGGCTGCAGTGTCGGGATCTTGTCGAGCCGCGCCTTTGGCGGCTGCTCGTCTTGCGCGACAACGATCTCGGTCTTGCCGCTCCTGACGGTCAGCGGCGTGATTTCACGCGCGAAGGCGCCCTCGCGCGTCGCCCTCTGCGCGCGCTCCAGCGACGCGATGGCGAATGCGTCCTGCGCCTCACGGGTGAACTGGTAGCTCTCGGCGCAATCCTCGGCGAATGTGCCCATCAAGCGGCCCTTGTCATAGGCGTCCTCCAGGCCGTCGAGAAACATATGATCGATGACCCGCCCGTGTCCCATGCGATAGCCCGCGCGGGCGCGATCGAGCAGATACGGCGCGTTGCTCATGCTCTCCATGCCGCCGGCGACGACGACATCGGCGGCGCCCGCGAGAATGAGGTCATGGGCGAGCATCGTCGCCTTCATGCCGGAACCGCACATTTTGTTGACGGTCGTGCAGGCGACGCTGAGCGGCAAATCGGCGCCCAGCGCCGCCTGCCTGGCGGGCGCCTGGCCCTGGCCGGCCGGCAGCACGCAGCCGAACAGCACTTCCTCGACGTCGGCGGCGTTAAGCCCAGACCGCGCGACCGCCGCGCGGATCGCCGCCGCGCCGAGCGTCGTCGCCGCCGTATCCTTGAAGTCGCCTTGAAAGGCGCCCATCGGCGTGCGCGCCGCGCCGACAATGACGATGGGGTCGGCTGGGATCATCGCGTTTCTCCTATCCTTGCCTGCGTCGCAGAGGCCGCGGGCGACAAAGCCGTCGAAAGTTTCTCCTCAATAATACGGAATCGGGCTCGTTTGAAATTGACGGCCGCCGCGGCGTCTGGGCGAATGCAGAGAGTCTCTCCCGCCTTTCCCGGGGAACCACGGAATTGCGGGTGGAGCATCAAGAAACGGGATAGGCTGACCTTCGGGCGCCGGTCTCGAGCGACAGACCGACAGGGCCCCTTCGACGGCCGGGATGATTCGGGTGACGCCCAGGAGCCTGGACCTCGCAGCAGACGCCGTCGCTGTGACGACGTGAGAGGCGGAGCGCGCAGCCGATGCCGATCCAGAACGCCGAGATCGCCGCATTGTTCGACCAGACGGCGGAACTGCTCGAAATCGAGGGCGCGAATCCATTCCGCGTGCGCGCCTATCGTCGCGCGGCCCGCACGATCGAGGGCCTGCCGCAGTCGGCCGCCAGCCTTGTCGCGGCGGGGCGGGAATTGTCGGAGCTGCCCGGCATCGGCGAGGATCTGGCGGGCAAGATCGCCCAAATCGTCAAGACGGGGCGTTTCGCCGCGCTCGACGCGCTCAAGAAAGAGCTGCCCGGCGAGCTTGGCGCGATTGCGGCGTTGCCGGGCCTCGGCCCCAAACGCGTCAAGCGGCTCTACGACGAACTCGGCGTGCGCCGCGTCGCAGACTTGCGCGGCGCGGTCGAAGCCGGACGCCTGCGCAAGTTGAAGGGGTTCGGCGAAAAGATCGAACAGAAACTCCTCGCGGCGCTTGCAAAGCCCGTCGCTGCGGCAAGGTTCAAGCTGTCGACCACCGAGGCGGAAGCCGAAGCTCTCGTCGGCCTTCTCAAGCCGGCGGTCGGCGATGGTCAGGTCGTCGCTGCTGGCAGTTACAGGCGGCGGCGCGACACGGTCGGCGACCTCGACATCCTCGCCACTTCCCGCAACCCCGCAATCGTCGGCGATCGTCTGGTTGGCTACGACAATGTCGCCGAGGTTCTCGCCCGCGGGCCGACGCGCACCACGGTCGTTCTGCGCTCGGGTCTCCAGGTGGACCTTCGCGTCGTTCCACAGGAGAGCTACGGCGCGGCGCTCCTCTATTTCACCGGATCGAAGGCGCACAACATCGCGCTGCGTGGGCTGGCCAACGAACACGGCTGGAAGCTCAACGAATATGGCCTGTTCGACGGCGAAAGGCGGATCGCCGGCCGGACCGAGGAGGAGATTTACAAGAAGCTAGGCCTCGCCTTGGTCGCGCCCGAACTGCGCGAGGATCGTGGCGAGGTCGCGCTGGCGGGCAAGGGGAAGTTGCCGCATCTGATCACGCTTGCCGACATTCGAGGCGACCTGCACGCCCATACGACATGGAGCGACGGCGTCGCCTCGATCAGCGAAATGGCGATAGCGGCGAAAGCCCGCG
>JBEKSH010000003.1:0-16208 GCA_049517235.1 Roseiarcus sp.
GATTCCCTGCCGCCGGCGCAGATAGGGATGCACCATGTCGCCCTGGATCGGGCCCGGACGCACGATCGCCACTTCAATGACGAGATCGTAGAATTCGGCCGGCTTGAGACGCGGCAGCATCGACATTTGCGCGCGACTCTCGATCTGAAAAACGCCGATCGTGTCGGCGCGCTGGATCATCGCATAGACGCAGGCTTCCTCGGGGGGAAGCGTCGACAGCGTCAGGCGCCGGCCATAATGCTCGTCGATGAAGTCGAAGCCTTTGCGCAAGGCGGTCAACATGCCCAGCGCCAGCACGTCGATCTTCAAAATGCCGAGCGCGTCAAGATCGTCCTTGTTCCATTCGATCGTCGTGCGTTCCTCCATCGCGGCGTTCATGATCGGCGCGATTTCGTCGAGGCGATCGCGCGTGATGACAAAGCCGCCGCTATGTTGCGACAGATGACGCGGAAAGCCGGAAAGCTCGCCGGCCAGCCTGATCGCCGTCGCCAATGTCGGATCGCCTGGGTCAAGCCCGACGCGGCGCGCCTCCTTCTCTTCGATCGAGCCCGAGCCATGGCCCCACGTCGTGCTTGTCAGGGCGCCGATGAGATCGTCCGAGAGCCCGAAGGTCTTGGCGACTTCGCGGATCGCCGAGCGGGTGCGATAGGTTATGACGGCGGCGGCCAGTCCCGCCCGCTCGCGCCCGAAACGCCGGTAGATATATTGCATCACCTCCTCGCGCCGCTCATGTTCGAAGTCGACGTCGATGTCGGGCGGCTCGTTGCGTTCGATCGAGATGAAGCGCTCGAACAGCAGATCGTGTTTCGAAGGATCGACCTCGGTGATCCCCAGGCAATAGCAGACGGCGGAATTGGCTGCCGAACCGCGCCCTTGCGCGAGAATGCCTTGCGCGCGCGCAAAGCGCACGATGTCATGCACGGTCAAAAAATACGGCGCATAGTCGAGCTGCGCGATCAGCGCGAGTTCGTGTTTCAGAGCCTGCGCGACGTTTTCCGGAACGCCCGACGCCTGATGGGCGTAACGTGCGCGCGCGCCTTCCCAGGCGAAGGCTTCCAGCGCTTCCTGCGGCGTGGAATAGCCTTCGCGCAATTCGCCGGGATAGTTGTAAGCGAGTTCGTCGAGGCTGAAGGTCAGGCCGTCGAGAAAGCGGATCGTCTCTTCAAGCGCCTGCGGCGCCTCGCGAAACAGCCGCGCCATTTCATGGGCGTCTTTCAAATGGCGCTCGGCATTGGCCTCGAGCAGGCGCCCGGCGTCGTCGATCTTCAGGCCTTCGCGAATGCAGGCGACGACATCGGCCAGCGCGCGTCGCTCGGGAACGTGCATGAGCGCATCGTTGGTCGCCAGCAGCGGGATTTTCGTCTTCCGCGAGAGGGCGGCGCGTTCGGCCAGACCGCCGCGCATGCGCGCGCCGTAAGTCATGGAGGCGGCGAGCCAAAGACGATCGGGGAAGGCTTCGCGCAGACGACCCTCCCCGCGCGCCGGAGAAGGGGCGCTCGCCTCTTCCATCACGATGATCTGCAGGCCCGGCGCATGGCCGATGAGGTCGTCGAGGGTCAGGTGGCATTGGCCTTTGGGCGCCTGCAAATTCCCTTGGGTCAACAGGCGGCTGAGCCGGCCATAGGCGGCGCGGTCCCTGGGGTAGGCGAGAATGTCGGGCGTTCCGTCGGCAAAGCTCAGCCGCGTCCCGGTGACGACGCGCAGAGTCCCGATCGAGGCTTTGTTCTCGCGCGCGAAAACATGGGCGCGCACCACGCCGGCGAGCGAATTGCGATCGGCGATTCCAAGCCCGGCCAGCCCAAGCCGCGCCGCCTGGGCGACCAGCTCCTCGGGATGCGAGGCTCCGCGCAAAAACGAAAAATTGGTCATCGCCGCGAGTTCGGCGAAGCGGGGCTCGGCGCGGATCATCGGCGGCCCTTCATGCGAACAGCCCGTGCAGGAACCATTTCGCCCGCGCCGTCTCGCGCCCGTACAGCCCCTCGCGATAGAGCCAGAAGCGGCGACCCTGCGTGTCCTCGGCGCGGAAATAATCGCGGGTCAGCGCGTCGTTGCGCCACCATTCGGCGGCGATGCGCTCGGGACCTTCGATGGCGGCGATCTCATGCAGGACGCGGCGCCATTTGAAGCGCAGCGGCGGCCCGTCTGGGATTTCGGCGATCGCCTCGATCAATTCCGGTCGTTCGAACAGACGGATGGGCCGCGTTGGCGGCGCGCCTGACGCGCGTTCTCCTTGCGGGAGGGAGAGAGCGAGCCGAGGTTCGCGCGTCGATCCCGCGCGCCCGCGCGACGCGGGGAAGGCGGCGACGGCGAATTCCGGGATATGCGTATCGATCGGCTCCAGCCGCGTCACGCGGCGGGCGCCAAGCCGCGCGCTCAACTGGTCGACGAGGTCGGCCAGATTGCGTTCCCGCTCGCCTTCATGCGCCTGCTCGAGCTCCCTTTGCGCGGGGGCGAGCGGCTCGGCGACGAGGCAGGAGAGGCGCACGACGTCGACGCCATAGCCGGCGTCGAATTCGTCCTCGCCCGGCGCGTCGAGGCGTTCGCGAAACAGCCGCGCGATCGTTTTGGGATCGTTGAGAGGCCGGCTGGCGCCCATTGCAATGCGGCGCACGGCCCCATCGACGCGGAACAGGCGGACTTCGAGCTGTCGCGCGCCTTTGGCCTGGCGCTCGAGCAGAACCACGAGATCCCGCGCGAGTTTGGCGATCGTCCCCTCGACATCCTCGCGCCGGCAGATCGGACTGGCGAAGCGCCGTTCGGCGGAAAAATCGGGGGCGGCGAAGCGCGGCGAAATGGCGCCGCGCTCCAGCCCGCAAAGCGCGTCGAGACGGCTCATCACCTCGGCGCCGAAGCGTGCGGCGATCGGCGCGCGCGGGCGCAGCGCGACGTCGCCGATGCGCCGCAGGCCGGCGCGGCCCAAATCCGCGACCGTTTTTTCGTCAAGTCCAAGCGCGGCCAGCGGCAGGCCATGAAAGATTTTGGCGAAGGGCCTGTCCGCCAGGCCCGCCGGCGCGATGCGTCGATCGGAAAACCGCGCCAGCGCCCAAGCCGTGCGTGGCGCATCGGCTATGCCCAAAGCGACGTCGAAACCTTGCGCGGCAAGGCGCGTCTCGATCTCATCGGCCATTTTCGCTTCGCCGCCGAACAGATGAGCGACGCTGGCGATATCGAGCATGAGCCCATCCGCGCCATCGAGGGCGACAAGCGGGGTGAATCTTGAGCACCAATCGGCCAGGCGGCAAAGCAGCCGCGCCTATTCTTCAGGCGCGGCTTAGACAGCGATAAGATTGTGGCGGCGCGCGCGCGCGTCGGCGAGCGACAGGCCGGGCGCAAGGCCGAGGCTGGCGGCCAATCGATCGACGCAGACGAGCTGCTGCGCGCCCCTGATTTTGGCGATGGCGGCGAGCGGCGCGGTTTTTCCGCTTTGGCCCGTTTCAGCCGCGCGCAGCGCTTGCGCCCGATCCGTCGGCAAACGCGCGAACCACAGGGAGAGAAATCGTCGGGTCACCAAAACACCTTTCACCGCTACGCCATTCGAGGCGGATGATCCGCGCCTCATCGAAGCCGCGCGCCGGCGGGCCTTGCGCGCAGGGGCGCAGCCGCGCTTTCACCAATCGCGCCGCGAAGGCGGGCGCGCCCGGCAGGCCGAGCCGGCCGGCCGCCGGCGCAAGAGGCCGGCTCGAAGCCGCCGCGATTTCGAAACGCGTTTCGGCCGCGCTGGAGATGGCGTTCGCCCGCCCAAAGGCCCCGCCATGAACGAGCAAGGCCGGCGCGCGGCCGGCCCTTGCCGCAAGCAGCAGCCGGCGCGAGGCGGCAAGGCCGTAATGCTTCGAAAGACTCCACATTTCGCCGACCACGGCCGCCAGCGCGCCGCTTTTGAGCGCCTCCTCCATCGCCCAGAGCAAGGCGAGCGCGTCGGGCGCGCGCACGAAGACGAGCTGGTCGAGGCCAAGCCCCTGCGCGGCAAGCCCGGGCCCATAGAGGGCGCCCGTCTCGCGCGCGCAAAAATCTTCGCTGATCAGCAGCGCCGTCGAAGAGCGCGGCGACGCCGCGGCGAAACGCGCCGCCAAAGCCAAGGCGAAGCCCATCGCCGCCGCCCCGTCGCCAGCTTGCGCGGGCGCGATCTCGTGCAAGGC
Source organism: Roseiarcus sp. (assembly GCA_049517235.1). Taxonomy (GTDB): domain Bacteria; phylum Pseudomonadota; class Alphaproteobacteria; order Rhizobiales; family Beijerinckiaceae; genus Roseiarcus. Next base: position 4,137 of record JBEKSH010000003.1, read on the forward strand.
GTCGCCCGACAGGCCGCCGCCAAGCGCCGGGTCGAGCGCGGGCGCCACGGAAAGCTTCAAAGGCGCATACGCTCGCGCCGGCCCCGGATGAGCCTCGATTCCGGCGATGGCGCTGCGTAAACGCGCCATGCTTTGCGCTTTGTCGCCCGGCGACATTCGTTGCATCGTCCTGTATGTTCGCTCTTTGTTCTAGTTTTGGACGAATGCCAGGGAGAGTCAAGAGGACGGCCGCCGTCTGGCGCGGCGCATTGCTCCACTCGCCCGCCGACGATGCGCCGCCCGGCGGGAGTCACACCGCCGGCGCCAGCGCCAGCGCCAAAAATTTCTCTCCGACGCCTCTTGAATCCGCAGTTGGCCGATCTATGTTCATCGAACAGTGATCAAACGACAGGTATCGTTGATCACATTGTCGTGAAAGGAAAACATCATGCGCAAGCTGCTTCTGCTCGGAACCACGGGCCTCGTTCTCGCCTTGGGCGCCGTCGAGGCCAACGCCATTCCCCTGCTCAACAAGGACGCCACCCCCTATGCCGTTCTGAACCAGCAGGCCCAACCGTCCAACGGCATCGTGTCGGTGATCGAGGGACGTTCGGCCTTCACGGGCGAGCCCGCCAACGGCGCGACGCCAGTCGTGACGCCTCGGTTGCAGGGCCGATCCTACCGCCCTGAATGAACCGGCGCCGGCGAGACGTCCAAATCCGACCCCAAGAAGCCGGAAAACCTTATTTTCAAATAGAATCGGAGACTATCATGCGTGAGCTTCTCTTTGCGATTGTGCAGGACCTGACCGCTTTCGGCACGCCACATTGGCGCGCCCCGGCCGCCGGTTGCGGCCGCTTTTTGCAGTTCTGATCGGCCTCATTTCGCTCACGGCGCGTCAAGAGGGACGCGGCGTCGACGGAACGACGCTGCGCTTTTGCCGGCGAGAACCGCGGTCCCGCCGCTGACGTCGAGCGAACGGGAGTTTTTCGTCGCTGCGATGATTCGAGAGGCGCCCCACGGCGCCTCTCGCCACATCGGTCGATCCGGTCCCGGCGTCGGTCCGGATGAAGAAATGCCGCCGGGCGGCGATTTCGCCAGGAATCGCGGAAACCTGAAAACGTTTGACAAAGAACAGTCGGCATCGATTATGCGATAGACGCCCCCGAATTCGCCCATAACGAAGAATGCAAGACGAGGGAGCTTCAACCGATTGTGAGGAGGCGGTGATGGATCGATCGGCAACCAAGCAGGCGCCGCCCAGGACCTACGTCATCTCCCTGGAGAACAGGAAGGCGCGCGGCTCCGGCCACGAACGGCGCGAAGAAATTCTGCGCGCGGCGCGCGAGTTGTTTCTGGAGCATGGCGTCGAGGGGGTCTCGACCCGGCAAATCGCCGCCCGCGTCGGCATTTCCCAGACGGCGCTTTATGTCTATTTCAAAAGCAAGGAGGAGATGCTCGATCGATTGGTCGACGCGGCGCTCCGCAAACTCGGCGTCGCATTGGACGCCGTCAACGTCAGCTGGTCGGACCCGGTCGACTTTCTGCGCGCGAACTTACGCGAATACATCCGGTTCGGCCTGAGCCATCCCGACGAGTATCGTCTCGTCTTCATGCTGCGCGACGCGCGCCGCAAGACCGACGCCGCTTTCAGCGGGGAACACAATCCGGTCGGCGACGCGCTTTTCAACGTATTGAAAAGTCGGATAGAGCAGGGCGTCGCCTCCGGGAAGCTGCGATGCCTCAAGACCGGACGGGCCGCCGCGCAATCGGTGTGGGCCGCCATGCACGGTCTCGTCGCTTTGCGCCTCGCCTTTCCGGACTTCGACTGGGTCCCCGTCGATGAACAGATCGACGGGCATGTCGATATCCTGTTGCACGGGATCATCGGAACGGCGGCTGATCGCCAGCAGAAGCTTTGCGATGAGGCGCCGACGCCCGCCGCGCCTGCCGGCGCCAAAACCGAGAGCCAATCTCAGGAATAGCTTCGTTCGCAGCAGGCGGTAGCGGATCGGCGAGATCGGCTGCCGCCGCCGCGGCGGCGCCGCAAGAGGCGCGCTTCGGAATTCCAATAAGACCTTGATTTTGATCCGTTAGTTGACGCGACGCAGCTTCACGCCAGATATTTTGATAGAATCGATCTATTTTATAGACATAGCTGTGCAAACGCTTATGCTGAGCGCAGCCTTCGCGCGAGGCGGCGCGGCGCCCGCGACTGGACCGCGCGCCTCGCGCCGGTCTCGGCGTCAGCCTGCCAAAAGCCGGTGACCCGGCCGAACCCGCACCCGCCGGGAGCTTGAACGTTGATCGCCACGCCCGCCATCGATTTGCTCCATTCTGCGCCCAAACGCGTGGGCCCTGTCCAATTGCCGGGGCTTGACCCACCGCGTGAGGTCGAAATGGCAAGGCCAGATCCGCAGTTCGCCGCGCGCGACGAACCCGCCGCGAACGATTGGGACACGGCGCTCTATCTCAAATTCGAGAACGAGCGCACCCAGCCCGCCCGCGACCTGCTCGCCCGCGTGCGCCTGAATGCGCGGCGCATCGTCGATCTCGGTTGCGGCCCCGGCACCAGCACTCAACTGCTGGCCGCGCGCTATCCCGACGCCGAAATCGTCGGCGTCGACGATTCCGAACAAATGCTCGCCGCCGCGCGGGCGCGGCTGCCGGCGGTCGCGTTCCACAAGCGTGATATCAGCGCATGGCGACCTTCGGTCAGACCGGACATGATCTTCGCCAACGCGGCGTTGCAATGGCTGCCCAACCATCACGAACTCGTCCCGCGCCTGATGTCATTCCTCGCCGAGGGCGGATGCCTGGCGATCCAGATGCCCGATAACCGGCAGGAGCCGTCGCATGCGCTGATGCGGATGGTGGCCGCCGACGGGCCATGGGCCGATCGCCTCGTGCCGGTCGCCAAGACGCGCGGCCTGATCGGCATCTATTCCGACTATTACGCCTGGCTCGAGCCGTTGAGCGCGCAAGTCGAAATCTGGCAGACGATTTACGTGCATCCGCTGCCCGGGGTCGGGGCGGTCGTCGACTGGTTTCGCGGCAGCGCCCTGCGCCCGTTCCTTAATCCGCTCGACGAATGCGAGCGCGAGCAATTCATCGCCCGCTATATGAAGGAGCTTGCCGACGCCTATCCGGCCGAACCGGACGGCCGCCTGCTATTCCTTTATCCGCGCCTGTTCGTCGTCGCCGTCAAACCAGGCGCGAGGGATTGAGCGCGCCGGCGCGCCGCGCCTCCGGCAATGCGCAAGAAGGGCTCGGCGTCCTCGCCCCGACCGGTTTTTCACTCTTCGTCGGCGTGCTCGTGATGAAGTTCGATATGGGCCTTCGCGGCTTCGCCGCCATGATGTTCGGCCTGTTTATGATGAGCATGGGCCAGATGCGCATGATGGGCGCCCGCTTCGTGCTCGCCGTCCGCGACGAGGGCGGCGGCTTCGCGATGATGCTCTGCGGCCTCTTCGTGATGCTTTGCGGCGAGTTCATGCTGCTCGGCGGCGTGCTTGGCGTGAGGCATGGTCGTCTCCCCTTTTTGCCGCATCTTGCGGACGGCGCTCGATAGCGTCATCCTGCGACAAAACCGCGGCGGGCGGCCACGCGGCGCGCCTCGCCCGGGCTCGCCTTCCCGACTCGCCATGAGGCTCATGCGCAAGCGCGCCGACATCACCCTTGTGGAACTTGGCCATTTTCCGAGCCGCGCGCGCGCGCAGGCGGCGATCGAGGCGGGGATTGTGTCGGTTGACGGCGTCGCTTTGCGCAAGCCCTCGGAGGGCATAGCTCCCGGCGCGCTGATCGAGGCGCGCGCGCCCCACCGCTGGGCCTCGCGCGGCGGCGTCAAGCTGGAGGCCGCGCTCGACGCTTTCGGGCTCGACCCGCGCGGTCGCGATTGTCTCGACATCGGCGCCTCGACCGGCGGCTTCACCGACGTGCTGCTGGCGCGCGGCGCGCGCCGCGTTTACGCCGTCGACGTCGGCCATGGCCAACTTGAGGCGCGACTGCGCAAGAATGACCGCGTGGTCGTCTACGAAAGGCTCGACGCGCGCAAACTCGCCGGCGGCCTGTTCGAAGCGCCGCCGGCGGCGATCGTGTGCGACGTCAGTTTCATTTCGCTGCGCCTGATCCTGCCGCATGTGCTGCCGCTCGCCGCCGCGAAGGCATGGCTCGTCGCGTTGATAAAGCCGCAATTCGAGGCGGGGCGCGAGAATATCGTCAAAGGCGCGGTCAAAGACCCCGCCGTTCACGCGCAGGTCTGCCAGGCCGTCGCCGCATGCGCGCGAGAGCTCGGCTGGTCGAGCCTTGGAATCATCCCCTCGCCGATCCTCGGCGGCGACGGCGCGAAGGAATTCCTGTTTGCCGCGCTTCATGGATGAGCCGCCCGCGCAGGAGCTGTCGATCGACGGCCTCGGCCATCTTGGCGAGGGGCTCGCGCAGTCCGCGCGCGGCCCCATCTACATCCCGGGCGCTCTGCCCGGCGAGCGCGTGCTGGCGCGGATCGTAGGCGAGCGCGGCAGGCTGATCGCCGTTCTCACCCCAAGCCCCGACCGTATCGCGCCGAACTGCCCCTACTTCGGCGATTGCGGCGGCTGCGCGACGCAACATCTTGGGCCGGCGCTCTACGCCGAATGGAAGCGCCAAATCCTCGCCGGCGCGCTGACCCAGGCTCGCGTCGCCGCGCCGTTGGGCCCGCTGGTCGACGCGCATGGCGAGGGGCGCCGGCGCGCGACGTTTCACGCGCGCTTCGCGGCCGGCGGCGCCCGTGCCGAGGTCGGCTTCATGCGCGCGCGCGCCCACCAGATCGTCGAAATCGAGACCTGTCCGGTTCTCGCTCCCGCCATGTCGGGCGCGCTGGCGGCGGCGCGCGCGCTCGCCGAATGCTTGCGGGGCGCCGGCAAACCGTTGGACATCAACGTCACTGCGACGCTGAGCGGGCTCGACGTCGATATCCGAGGTTGCGGCGCGCTCGACTTTTCGGCGCGCCGGGCGCTGATCGACGCGGCGATCCGGTTGGATCTTGCGCGGCTGGCCAACCACGGCGAAGTCCTCATCGAACGACGCGCTCCTGAAGTCCTGATGGGCGCGGCGCGCGTCCGTCCGCCGCCGGGCGGGTTCTTGCAAGCGACCGTTGAAGGCGAGCGCGTGCTGGCCGAACTGACGCTCGCCGCCGTGCAAGACGCGCGCCGCGTCGTCGATCTGTTTTGCGGCGCCGGCGCCTTCGCCCTGCGCCTCGCCGCCGGCCACGACGTGCATGCGGTCGAAATCGACCGACCGGCGCTTGCCGCGCTCGCGCGCGCGGCCGCCGCCACAGGCGGCCTGCGTCCCGTCACATGCGAAGCCCGAGACCTGTTCCAGCGACCGTTGCGACGCGACGAACTGGCGTCTTTCGACGCCGCCGTGTTCGATCCGCCGCGCGCCGGCGCCCAGGCGCAATCGCGCGAGCTGGCGGCGAGCGCCGTCCAGACGATCGTCGCGATCTCCTGCAACGCGGCGAGCTTCGCGCGCGACATGAGCATCCTGGCGGCGGGCGGCTACCATCTCGAGTCCGTTGCGCCGATTGACCAATTTCGCTTCTCGCCGCATATCGAGATCGTCGGCGTGCTGAGAAGGCCGCCGGCCGGTAGGTCCGCCAAGCGATGGCGGGCGAAGGGATCGTTGGGGAAGGGATTGTTGGGATGAGCGCCGCCGCGCACCCGCCGGACATTCTCGAAGGCCTTGCGGCGATCGTCGGTCCTTCGCATGTGGTGACCGATCCCGATTTGATCGCCGCGCACCTGATCGAGCCGCGCGGGCTCTATCAGGGCAGGGCGCTCGCGTTGGTGCGGCCCGTTTCGACACAGCAGACGGCGCGGGTTGTCGCGCTCTGCCATGATCGGCGTGTTCCGCTGGTGCCGCAGGGCGGCAATACGGGGCTGGTCGGCGGCCAGACGCCCGATTCCAGCGGCAGGGAAATCATCCTTTCGCTGCGGCGGATGAATCGCGTGCGTGAGATCGACGCCAGCGCCAACGCGATGATCGCGGAAGCGGGCGTCACCCTGGCCAACGCGCAAGCGGCGGCGCGCGGCGCCGACCGGCTGTTTCCATTGTCGCTCGCCTCCGAGGGGACTTGCACGATCGGCGGCAATCTGTCGACCAACGCCGGCGGCGTCGCGGTGATCGCCTATGGCAACGCCCGCGATCTCGTCACCGGGATCGAGGTCGTGCTGGCGGACGGGCGTGTGATGAATGGTCTCAGCAAGCTGCGCAAGGACAATACCGGCTACGATCTCAAGAATCTGTTCATCGGCGCCGAAGGCACATTGGGGATCATCACGGCGGCCGCGCTCAAGCTCTTTCCCAATCCGCGCTCCGTAGCGACCGCCTTCATCGGCCTGGCCGATCCCGCAAAGGCGCTGCGGCTTTTGGAGATCGCGCGTCAATTCGCCGGCGGCGACGTCACCAGCTTCGAACTCATCCCGCGCATCGGGCTCGATTTCGTTTTCGCCCACATGAACGGGCCGCGCGATCCGTTAGTTGCAAAGCATCGTTGGTACGTGCTGCTCGAAATCTCCTCGCAAATGGCGAGCGGCGTTGACGAGACGATGGCCTCGATGCTGCATGCCGCGTTCGAACGGGGCGTGATCGAAGACGCGAGCATCGCGGCGAGCCACGAACAGCGCCTTGCGTTCTGGTTGTTGCGCGAATCCCTCTCGGAGGTGCAGGGCAAGGAGGGCGGTTCGATCAAGCACGACGTCAGCGTGCCCGTCGGCGCGGCGCCCGATTTCCTGGCGCGGGCGAGCGAGGCCGTGGAGGCCTTCATGCCCGGCGCGCGCGTCGTGTCGTTCGGTCATCTCGGCGACGGCAACATTCATTTCAACGTCTCCCAGCCGATCGGCGCCGACAGGCGGGCGTTTCTGGCGGGGTGGGAGGCGATGAACGAAGTCGTGCACGGCGTCGTCGCGCAATTCCACGGCTCGATTTCCGCCGAACACGGCGTTGGCCAGTTGAAACGCGCTCTATTGAAAAGAACGAAAGATCCCGTCGCCCTCGACGTCATGCGCGCGCTCAAGTCGATGCTCGATCCCCGTGGAATTTTGAATCCGGGCAAGGTGTTGTAGATTCATCGGCGCGCGAATCGCGATTGGCTCGCCGATGTTCGGGATTGATGTCTCTCACCGTTCCCAACCGCCCTTGCTTTGCTCCGCGCGCAATGACCGCTTTGGCGGCCCGATGAGGAGCGTCGGCGCGATCTCGATCGCCGCGCTGCTGTTTCTTGGCGGCCCGATCGCCGGGCTCGCTCGGGCGCAATCGCCGGCGCCCTGTGCGCCCTTGCGCTTCGAGGGCGCAAATTACACCGTCTGTTCCTTCGATGCGCGCCGCGACGACATCCGAATCCATTGGAAGGGCGCCGACGGGCGCGCCTACGGCGGCTTCTCGCGTCTTGCCGAGGCGCTCGCGGCGCAAGGGCGCCAGCTTCGCTTTGCGATGAACGGCGGCATGTTTGAAACCGATCTTTCGCCGGTCGGTCTGTTCATCGAAGACGGCAGGCAAAAGCACAAGGCCGATACGCGCGACGGCGCCAGCAACTTTCACCTGAAGCCGAACGGCGTGTTTTATGTCGACGAAGGCGGCGCCGGAGTCACGGAGACGACGCGCTTTCTCAGCGCCGGGCCTTTGGCGCGCTATGCGACCCAGTCGGGCCCGCTGCTGGTCATCGACGGGCGCATCCACCCGAAAATCCATCCGACCGGCACCTCCGCCAAGATCCGCAACGGCGTCGGCGTGCGCGACGGCCGGCTGGTCGCCTTTGCGATCTCCGACGAGCCCGTGACGTTTTATGCTTTCGCGCGGCTGTTCCGCGACGCGCTCAACTGCCCCAACGCCTTGTTTCTCGACGGCACGGTGTCGAGCCTGTTCGCGCCCGACCTGAAGCGCGACGACGCGCTGTCGACGATCGGGCCGATCATCAGCGTGTCGGCGCCGCCGGCGCATTGAGGGGACGCGGCCGGACTTGATCGTCCCGACCGGCTGGCCGAACGTTGGGCGCGCGATCGCGGCGGCTCCGCGCCGATGAGGTCAGTGTTTGGCCGATTCCCCGCCGGCCGATGGCTTGGCGCCCGGCTTCCTGGCGGCGGTGAAGATACGCGCCGGCTTGGTCATCGCCTCCAGGCCCAGGGCGTCCTTCAACTCCGCTTCCGTCAGCAGGCCCTCCTCCAGCACCAGGTCGGCCACCCGGCGCCGCTCGACAAGGGCGCGTTTGGCTATCCGGGAGCAGGTCTCATAGCCCAACGCCGGCCCGAGGGCGGTGATGAGGCCGATGCTGTCCTCGACAAGCGCCAGACAACGTTCGCGGTCCGCTTCGATTCCGACGATGCAGCGGCGGGTCAGGGTGTCGATGGCGGCGGTCAGCATGCGCAGCGAGGTCAGAACGCAATAGCCAATCGTCGGTTCGAACGCATTGAGCTGCAACTGCCCGCCCTCGGCGCACATGGTGACGGTCAGATCGTGGCCGATCACCAGAAAGGCGACCTGGCTCACCACTTCCGGGACGACCGGATTGACCTTGCCGGGCATGATCGACGAGCCGGCCTGCACGGCGGGCAGATGGATCTCGCCCAACCCCGCGCGCGGGCCCGACGAGAGAAGGCGCAGATCGTTGCAGATTTTCGACAGCTTGACGGCGACGCGCTTCAGCACCCCCGAAAACAGCACGAAGGCGCCCATGTCGGAGGTCGCCTCGATCAGGTTCGAGGCCAGCGCCATCGATTCCCCGGAGGCGCGCGCGAGCTCCTCGACGACCAGCGAGGCGTAGCGAGGGTCGGCATTGATGCCGGTGCCGATCGCCGTCGCGCCGAGATTGACCTCGCGGAACAGCGCCGCCGCCTCGCCGATCCGCGCGATGTCCTCCTTCACCGTGGTGTGAAAGCCATCGAACTCCTGGCCGAGCGTCATCGGCACGGCGTCCTGCAGCTGGGTGCGGCCGAGCTTCAGAACGTCGGCAAATTCGACCGCCTTGGCCTTGAACGCGTAAGCGAGCTCCTGCAGCGCCTTGACCAGCGGCGCGGTCGCGAAAATCACCGCCAGCCGCAGCGCGGTCGGATAGGCGTCGTTGGTCGATTGCGCCATGTTGACGTCGTCGTTGGGGTGCAGGCTCGCATAGTCGCCCTTCGGCTTGCCCATCAATTCGAGCGCGACATTGGCGATCACTTCGTTGGCGTTCATATTGGTCGAGGTGCCGGCGCCCCCTTGCACCGCGTCGACCACGAACTGGTCGAGGAAGCGCCCCTCGCGCGCGATCAGCTCGCAGGCCCGGTCGATCGCGTCGGCCTTGGCGGCGGGCAACTGGCCGAGGCGCCGATTGGCGCGCGCCGCCGCCTGCTTGACCAGCGCCAGGGCCCGAACGAATTCCGGAAAATGTCCGATGGAAACGCCGGTAATCGGGAAGTTGGCGACCGCGCGCAGCGTATGCACGCCCCAATAGGCGTCGGCGGGCACGTCCGCCTCGCCGAGCATATCGTGCTCGCGCCGCGTCGCGACATTGGCGAGCGCGATCGAACGGGTCGAGGTCAGGGCAAGCGTCGCGTCCGGCGCGGGGGCTTGAGGCCGGCCAGCGCTTTTGCCCGTCGATTTCTTCTTCATCGCCCGATCCTACCCGAGAACCGGCGGGTTGACGAGAATGGCGATGCGGCGCGCTGACTCCTATTCAGATTCCTTCCGCGAATCGAGGGATGTCAAAGCATTGCGAGCCGGCTTATTTCCGCATCGCCTTCCGGGAGTTGACGGGACTCGGTCGGCCCGACCCAATGGACCTGTCGCGTGACCGCCCGCAGTTCTCCGCTTACGGAAAGCAATCAGCGAAAGTGCGTTATAAGGGAAAGACGGGCGTGTCACCGTAATTGCCGCTCCTTGCCGCCGCTCGAACTTTGGCGCGGCGTGAGCCCGAGATAGGCGGCGAACTCCCTGCCGTTGGAAAAAGCGCTCGTCTCCCGCACGGTGGCGACGATCGCCGAGGCCGTGATCGGGCCGACGCCGGGGATCGTCATCAGCCGCCGCGCCGTCTCGTCGGCTTTCACCAGCGTCTTGATCAGTTCGTCGATCGCTTCGATCTCGGCGTCGATTGCGTCGATCTGATGAACGAGCGGGGCCAGGGCCTGGCGCACGCAATCGGGGACGACGACCTCGCCGTTCTCGTCGAACCCGTCGGCGACGAGGCGCTTGAGCGCATAGGCGTGGTGAGCCCCTTGCGCCGCCACGACGCCGATCTCCGCCAGGTTCCCTCGCAGCGCGTTGAGCATTCGCGTGCGATTGCCCGCCAGAAGTTCGCGCGCTCGGTGGCGCATCAGTTGCGCCTGGTTGTCGACGCCGCGAACCGGCGCAAATCGCATGGTCGGCCGCCGCGCCGCCTCGCAGATCGCCGCCGCGTCGGCCGCGTCGTTCTTGCCGCGCCGAACGTAGGGCTTCACATAGGCGGGCGGGATCAGCTTCACCGAAAAGCCCAGCTCCGTCAGCGCCCGGCCCCACCAATGATGCGCCGACGAGCACGCCTCCATCGCCACAAGGCAGCGCGGCAGCGAGGAAAAGAAGCTCAGCAGGCCGCCGCGTCGCACCGCGCGCGCGATAACCACCGCGCCCTCGGCGTCGATCGCGTGAACCTGAAAACGTGCTTCGCGATATCCAGGCCAATCGTCGTGACAGACGAGAAATTGTTGATAGACTTGCCCACGGACGGCTTCCCTCAGATGGGTTGTGACAACGACCATCTTGGCACATCGATGCGCTCGGGGCGCCGTCCACCCCATCACCGTAAGTCCACCTCACAACCTGCTATTGGGGCGCTGCTTGACAACTTGGCCGCCGCAGACAATGATGACAAAACTTGGTCAGATTTCGGTAACCTCGTAAGATCAAGCATTATCCGAGGAGTACAGAATGCGTAAGAGGGTTGTTTTCTTGGCTACTTCTATTGTTTTTGCATCGCTTAGCAGTATTCCGGTATCGGCGATGCCTGATGGGCTAAATGGCGAGTGCCAAGCTCTGTATCAACAATATGTAGAGAAGGGCCTCCCGAAGGCGTTCGCGACATCCAATAATAGTCGTTGTAGCTATGCTTACGGTATGGGTTCTATGAGAAAGAGCAAGACCAAGGCTATAGAATATTGTAGAGATGCTGGAGGAGTGAGCTGTAAGGTTGTTGAAACCGAGGGAAAATAGCTGCAGAGGCGAATGTCTCCTCACCACCGATAGTGTTGAAAAACGCCGCCTGCCGGAGGCGGCGATGCGGGGCCGCGACAGTTGTCAGCGAGGCAAAGTCAGCTGGCGTCGCCTCACATGGCGAAGATTGAATTACTGAATTACGGAATTACGGTGACACGCCCGTATTTCCCTTTATGAGATTTCATGCTATGCGCCTCGCATGACCCGCATCGCTCGCATCGTCGTCCCCGGTTCGCCGCATCACGTCACCCAGCGCGGCAACCGCGGCGAGCGGGTGTTCTTCGAAGACGGCGATTATGAATTGTATCGCGATTGGCTGGCCCAGTCATGCCGCAAGTTCGGCGTCTCCTGCTGGGCCTATTGCCTGATGCCGAACCACGTCCATCTCATTCTTAACCCCGCCGACGCCTCCGGCCTCGCCCTGGCGCTTTCGCGGGCGCACCGGCTTTATGCGGGCTTTGTCAACGCGCGGGCGCGGCAAACCGGACATTTGTTTCAGGGGCGCTATGGTTCGGCGGCGATGGACGAACACCATCTGATGGCCGCCGCTCGCTATGTCGCGCTGAACCCGGTGCGGGCGCGGCTTGTCGGCCGTGCGCGGGACTGGCCGTGGTCGAGCGTGCGGGCGCATCTGGCGGGCCGCGATGACGCTCTGGTCAGCGTCAAGCCGCTGCTCCACCGCGCGCCGCGCTTCGCCGATCTGATCGAGGGCGAGCCGGACGATGCGGCTTTCACGCCGCTACGGCGCGCTGAATTGATCGGCCGGCCGATCGGCGCGCCGCACTTTCTGGAGGCCATCGCCCGCCAGCTCGGCCGAGCGGTGGCGCCCGCCAAGCGAGGACGCAAGCCGCGAAACGCCGGCGCGGGCGAGAGCAAATAGGGAAAGACGGGCGTGTC
>JBEKSH010000004.1:0-15113 GCA_049517235.1 Roseiarcus sp.
TGGGGCGGGGCGCGGGAGCGGGCTGGCCGCCGCCGAACAGCGACCGGCCGATATTGCCGAGGAAGCTCGTCTCCTCCGGCGGCGCGGCCTTGGCTTGCGCTTCGAACTCGGCGAGGCGCCGGCTGGCGTTTTCCAGCGCCTGCTGCTGCACCAGCACGGTTTGCGCGAGAACGTAAGGCGCGTGCGGCTGCGCGCGAACGGCCTCGGCGATAAAGGCCTCCGCCTGCGGATCGCGCGGCGCCGAAGCGGTCGCGCCGACGCGGTCGAACAGGCCGGCGAGCATTTGGCGTTCTTCGGGGGTCATAATCGTCTCCATTCGGGCCTCGGGGCCCGCGCAGAGCATATGGGCGGCGACCACGGCCGATCCAAGGAGGGTATTGCGTGAAATATCGGTAATGCGCAAAGCGCGCTTTGCGGCGCGGCGCTAACGAATATACGCCTCGCTCGCATAGCGACGCATCATCCGCTGACTATTGAAATATGAGCCGATCTTGCTGATCGCCTGTTTCATCATCCAGGCCCAACGCGCCTTATCGTCGTAGTAGAGGGGCAACACGACCTGCGCGAGCTTGCGATAGAGGTCGTCGGCGTCCCCGCCACCGCCGCCGCCGCTGCCGATCGCCCAGCCTGTGACGCCTTCGCTGTGCGCCTCGATCCACCAGCCGTCGAGCACGCTGAGGTTCAATACGCCGTTGAAGGCCGCCTTCATCCCGCTCGTTCCGGATGCTTCGAACGGCGGCAATGGCGTATTCAGCCAGATATCCACCCCGGCCACCAGGTTCGCCGCCATGCGCATGTTGTAGTTGGGCAGAAAGGCCATTGGAATCGCGCCGGACAGCTGGCGAATGTGATCGTTCAGCGTTGATATGAGACGCCTTCCCGCTTCGTCGTTCGGGTGCGCCATGCCGGCGAACACGATCTGGAAGGGCCGCAGACGCGCGATCTCGGTCAGCCGGCCAATATCCGCGAAGAGCAGGTCCGGCCGCTTGTACTCGGTCATTCGGCGGGCGAAGCCGATGAGCGGCAGATCCTCGCGCATGGCGACTTGGGTCTGGTCGCGAATCAGCGCGACGAGCTCCCGTTTCGCGGCTTGATGCGCGCCCCATATCGCATCGTCGGGCAACTGCTCGACGCGCACCAGCGCTGCCGGCTCATACGCCCAATGGGGAATGCTCGCCGAAAAAAGGCGCGCGAAGCCGGCGTGTGTCCATGTCGGCGCGTGCACGCCATTGGTGACGGCGTGGACGTGGTAGCCCGGAAAGATCTGACCGGCCGTCTCCGCGTGCCGCTCCGAGACGCCGTTGACATAACCGCTGAGGTTCAGCGCCAGCCGGGTCATGTTGAGGCGATCCGGGCCGCCGAGAAGCTTGAGCTCCTCGATCTCGATATAGTCGCCCAGAACGCTCTGGACCAAGGGGTAGGGGAATTTGTCGAACGCCGCCTCGACCGGCGTGTGGCTTGTGAACACGCAGGACTCGCGCACTTGCACGTGCTCATAAAGCGGCTCGCCAGGAATAATGTCCTCCGCCGGCCGAGGGAATTGGAGCAGAAGGTGCACTGTGAGAAGCGCCGCATGTCCCTCATTGAGGTGGTAGGTGCGAATGCCGAAGCCAAGCGCCTTCAGCATCGCCGCGCCGCCTATTCCCAGAACGATCTCCTGCTTCAAGCGATAGGACTCGTCCCCGCCATAGAGGTGGTGCGTGATTTCGCGATCCTGCGGGCTGTTTTGACCAAGGTCCGTGTCAAGAAGCAGCACCGGCACGCCATGACCGAGCGGCGAGCTCAACACATAGAGCCAGGAACGGATCCACACCTCGCGCCGTTCGATCTCGACGGCGATCATCGCTCCGAGCGGCTGGCACCACGCTTCCGGCCGCCACGGATCGGAATTGGTGACTTGGCCGCCTTCGGCGTCGATTTCCTGCCGGACGAATCCGGCCCGGCTCACGAGGCTCACGAAGACGATCGGCAAGTCGAGATCCGCCGACGAGCGCGCCGTGTCGCCCGCCAGTATGCCGAGTCCGCCGCTATAGGTGTGCATCTCCGGAGCAAGCGCGATCTCCATCGAGAAATGGGCGATTCGCGTGCGGCGCAAATAGGGCTCAAGGACGTTCATCGATCCTCCTGCGTCAGCGAACCCGAAGACGATCTTCGATCGCTCGCGCTTTGCGCCGCGAGAACGGGCGCACCGGGTTCGGGACGCCACACGCGGCTCCAGGCTATTCGTGTGCGCGAACCCGGCTGAGGCGATGATCCAGACCCATTGCGTCCGGCAAGTTCGGCCTTGCGCCTCTTTCAAGCCCGCTTTTTGCAAGGCGCCGCCGGCGCGCGGAAGCGCACAGATTGCAAGCTCCGGTCCTGTTCGCTTCGTGCGGGCCCTGTTCCTTCGCCACGACCGGCGGCCTCGCCGAGGTCAGCGCCACGGCGTTCCAACCCCCTCGCCGCCCGCGCGTCATGCAGGCGGCGTCGTCTCCGCGGAATCTTCCGGCGAGAGCATGAACGCTCCCGAGGCGCGGTCAATCCAGATGAGATGATCGTGGACCGCCTTGACGCCCGGCACGCTCTCGACAATCGCGTGCAGCGCCTGGCGGTCGCACTGGCTCGGAATCGCGCCGCGCAATGCGACGGCGCCGCCATGAACGCCGACGTTGATCAACGCGTTGGGCATCCCGCCCCTGGCGTCAAGTTGGGCGCGGATCGTGTTGTGGATTTGCATATCCGCAGGCGTTTCCTCGGCGTCCGAGGCGGTCAATATGTCGGCCAGCGCGCGATGAAGCGCGTCGACAACCGGCAACCCGCTGATCTGCGACCGCAGAATCACCTCGATCGCCTTGGCGACATTCGCGTCCAGCCGGACTTCGGCGATGTTCGTGGTCATCTTTCTCTCGTCATTTGCGAAGCGTCCCCGGTGAATCGTTGACGCCAAAACAGAGACACCTTTCACAATGGCGATTCACGGCGGCGATGCATTGATCCACCTCAATCGCGCGCCGGCTGCGCGGACGCCGCCGACCGGGTCCCCGCCTTCGCCGAGGCTCGAGGCCGCTTGCCTCGCCGAACTCTCGCGGCGCGGATTGATCGGCCGCCGCGCTTCGTTGGCGTGCCGCCCGTCAGTCGAGCAGCCGATAGGCGGGCAGCGTCAGGAATTCCTCGAAATCGGGGCTGAGCGACATGTCGGAAAACAGCTGGATCGCCTCGCCGAAGCGCCCCGATTGATAAGCGACCGGCCCGACGCTGTCGCGCACCCGTCGCATCTCGTCGGCGAAGGTCGCTTTGAAAAGCTCCGGCGTCACTACGCGGCCGTCGTCGAGGCGGGCGCCGAGCTTAAGCCACTGCCAGATCTGCGCGCGCGAAATTTCCGCCGTCGCCGCGTCCTCCATCAGGTTGTAGAGCGGCACGGCGCCGCGGCCGCGCAGCCAGGCCTCAATATACTGCACGCCGACCCGGATGTTTTCGCGCAGGCCCGCCTCGGTGCGCACGCCTCCGTGCACGGCGAGCAGCGCCTCGCGCGTGACGTGAACGTCCTCGCGGCTGACGCCAAGCTGGTTGGGGCCGGGCATCAGCCGGTCGAACACGTCGCGGGCGATCGGCACGAGGTCGGGATGGGCGACCCAGGTGCCGTCATGGCCATTGGCCGCCTCGCGCTCCTTGTCGGCGCGCACTTTGGCGAAGGCGGCTTCATTGGCGCTCGCGTCGCCCTTGACCGGGATTTGCGCGGCCATGCCGCCCATCGCGAAAGCGCCGCGGCGATGACAAGTCTGGATGAGCAGCAGCGAATAGCTGGCGAGGAACGCCTTGCCCATCGTCATCGCCGAGCGGTCGGGGGTCAAAAACGGCAGGTTCTTGCCGAGCCGCTTGATGAACGAGAAGATATAGTCCCAGCGTCCACAATTGAGGCCGGCCATGTGCTCGCGCAGCTCATAAATGATTTCGTGCATTTCGAAGGCGGCGGGCAGGGTTTCAATCAGCGCCGTCGCCTTGAACGTTCCGGCGGGAATGCCGAGCTCCTCCTGCGCAAAAAGAAACACGTCGTTCCATAGCCGCGCCTCGAGATGGCTCTCCAGCTTGGGCAGGTAGAAGGCGGGCGTCGCGCCCGCCGCGATCTGCGTCCTGGCGTTGTGGAAGACATAGAGGCCGAAGTCGAACAGCGACCCCGAAATCTCCTCGCCGTCGACCGTGACATGGCGCTCGGGCAGATGCCAGCCGCGCGGGCGCACCATCAGCACGGCGGGGTTGGCGACAAGCTTGTAACTCTTGCCGCTGCCCGCGTCGGTAAAATCGATGCGGCCCGCCCATCGGTCTTTGAGGTTTATCTGGCCCTCGATCATATTGGCGTAGATCGGCGAGGTGGCGTCCTCGAAATCGGCCATGAACACTTTTGCGCCCGAATTGAGCGCGTTGACGATCATCTTGCGGTCGACCGGGCCGGTGATCTCGACGCGGCGGTCGAGAAGATCGTCGGGAATGCGCGCGACCCGCCAATCGCCTTCGCGAATCGCCTTTGTCTCGCGCAGAAAGTCCGGCGTCTCACCCGCGTCGAACAGCTTCTGGCGCTCGATCCGCCGCGCCAGCAAGTCGCGCCGGCGCCGGTCGAAGCGTCGGTGCAGGCCGGCGAGAAAGGCGAGGGCGGGCGGCGTCAGGATTTCGTCAAAACGCGGTCCCTGCGCGCCGACAGCGGCGACGCCGGTGGAAGTATCGATCAGGGTGAAAACATTCATCGCGGCCCTCTTAACTGCTGCGAACGCGGCGTCTGGCAGTCGTATAGACCATTTCGCCGCGTTGGGGAGGGCCGGTCGGATCCCGAAATCAGGAAATTGGCCGCGATTTTCCCGCCAGCGCCGCGCCGGGCCGCCCGCATGGCGCGCGCGAGAACGAGCGCGATCACGCCTGTGCGCGCGTCCTTGCCCGGGCGGCGCGCGAACGCGCCAGATGAGGCGTTGGGTCTTCGTCGAGCGGCCGGGCGGTGAAGTCGACCAGGTCCTGCCGCGACAGGCCGATGTCGCGCAGCTCATATTCGGAAAGGCCGGCAAGCTGGGCAAGCGTGCGCCGCGCCGCCATCACGCGCGCCGGCCACAACAGGGCGCGCACGATCGCGGCGCCAAGCGCGCGCGCCAACGCGCGCCGGCTCGGGCGATCGTCGGGGCGGACGGCGGCAAAACCAGTCATCGAACTCTCCTTCGGGCAACGCCTCCCCGTTCGCGCCTCCAGGGGGCGCGGCGACCGGGTTGGTGGGGTTGATGAAGCGATAATGCCGAATCGCTATTGATCGGTCCAACGAATGTTTGTAGAGTAATTGATCACGAATAAGGATCATTGCCATGCTCGACACCGACCAGTTGCGCTCGTTCCTGGCGATCGTCGACACCGGCTCGTTCACGCGCGCCGCCGAGCGCGTGCACAAGACCCAGTCGGCCGTCTCGATGCATGTGCGGCGGCTCGAAGAGCAGCTTGGCTGCGCGCTTTTCGTGAAACAGGGACGCGGCGCCCGCCTGTCGCAAGAGGGCGAAAAGCTGATCGATTTCGCGCGGCGCATCATGCAGATCGAGGCCGGCGCCGTTGCCGCGCTGTCGCGCAAGGGCCTTAGCGGCCGGGTCCGGCTCGGCATCCCGGACGACTACGCCGAATTCTTTCTGGCCGACATCTTGAGCCGCTTTTATCAACATCATCCCGTCGTCGAGGTTTCGGTCGCTTGCGAAAATTCGGTGGGTCTGGCGGCGCAAGTGCGCGCGGGCGCGTTGGACCTTGCGGTGGTGACGGACGGCGAGGGCAGCGAAAGCATCGAACCCATTCGTGAGGAGCAACTGGTCTGGGTCGCATCGAGGCGATATCAGATCGATCCCGCGGTCCCGCTTTCATTGGCGATGGGGAGCCCAACCTGCATCTGGCGCCGCATGGCGGAAGAGGCGTTGGGCGCCAGCAATCGCGCGACGCGCAGCCTGCTCGTCTCCAAAAACTTTTCGGCGATCGGGCCGATCGTGCGCGCGGGCCTCGCCGTCACCGTGCTGCCGCGCGACGCCGTGCCCGCCGACTTGCGCATCCTCGGCCCCGAGTCGGGCCTGCCACGCCTGCCAAGCTCGCGCATGGGCCTCATCCACGCGCCGGGCGAGCCTTCCCCAGAGGCCGCCGCGCTGGCCGACGCGATCCGCGCCACGGCGGGGGTGATGAAACAGGCGGCGTAAGGGGGCTATGGTCGCCTGAGCAATGGGTCGAACAATTCAGCCATCGAGAGGGGGCCTATGGACTGGCGCTGGTATCTGTCCACCGCATCCGACCTCGCGCAAGTCGTGATCGCCGTCTTCGCGGTCTGCGCCGGATCGGTCTATCTTTGGAGGAAGCGCTCCAGACGAATGAGATTGGAATTGTATCTGGAGAACGCAAGACGCAATGCGGAAAAACGGGGAGGGCGAGGCAGCGGCGCGCGAGGCGTCACGCATCTTATGGGCGCCTGTCTGATGACGGAGACGCAGATATTGGAGGCCGCATCCTCCAGCTCCAAAATTGCGTCT
Organism: Roseiarcus sp.; assembly: GCA_049517235.1. Classification (GTDB taxonomy): domain Bacteria; phylum Pseudomonadota; class Alphaproteobacteria; order Rhizobiales; family Beijerinckiaceae; genus Roseiarcus. The sequence continues at coordinate 6,507 of JBEKSH010000004.1, forward strand.
TGGGTCGCCGTCGATGAAGAGACGGGTCGCGCCGACAGTGTGCTATTTCGGATCAGCGAAAGAGCGTGGCGGAAAATCAAGAACTCGAATTAGGACGCCGCCCGCCGCTCCCAAAGCTGCGCTTCGGCCCGTTTGGGGCGCGTCTCCTTGGCGCGGCCGCCCAATGACGCGCGCCCGGCTTCGAGGCCTTGATCCGGCCTTCGCCGCGCGAAGGCCGCCTTCTCCCGCTTCGCCGACGCGGGGCTCGCGAGCTTCACCGCTCGTCGGCGATCGCCGCCCAGCCCCATTGCAACAGCGGCAGCGCCTGCCTGGCGAAGCCGACGAGGTCGTCGACGAGGTCCGGCGAAGCCAGCTGCGCCGGGTCGATCGGCCTTGAGCCGATATGCGATTTGCGCATCACCGCGGCGGCGATCGCCGGCTCGGCGATCGCCTCGAAGCCGCGCGGCAGACGCTTCAGGGGCTCTTCATCCCTGAACCTGACTTTGGCCTTGTCCAGCCCTTTCGCCACTTTTTCGTACGCCTTCGGCGCCCGCACGATGGCGCGCCGCATCGCCGAGAGTTCGTCGAGCTCGGGATGATAGAATCCAGCGGCGGCGAAACATTCGTCGGGCGCGACGTGGATATAGAAAAGCCCTGCGTCGTCCTTGGCGCCGCCGCGCGTGAGAACCGCCCCGGCGTGCGTCTTGTAGGGGCTCTTGTCCTTGGAAAAGCGGATGTCGCGGTTGACCCGGAACAGCGAGGCCTTGCGGTCCCCCCTCAGCGGCACGCCGGCTTTGGCGAACGCGACGACGAGATCCTCGACGAGATCGCCGAACGGCGCTTTGATTTGCGTTTCGTAAGTTCCACGGTTCTCTTCGAACCATTCCCGGGTCTGATGGAAGGCGAGAGCCCTGAAGAACGGCAGGGCGTCGGGCCCAAATCCTTTGAAGCTCATGCGCGCCTTCCCTCCGGCGCCCCTTGCGGGATGGGCCCGCCGCAGGCCCAGTCGAGAAGCTCCACCGTATGAACAATCGGGATCGACGTGCCCCCCGCGATTTGCGTGATGCAGCCGATATTGCCCGCCGCGACGAGATCCGGCTTGACGCGCTCGATGTTGGCGACCTTGCGGCTTCGCAATTGTCTCGCGATTTCCGGCTGCAGGATATTATAGGTGCCCGCCGAGCCGCAGCAAATATGGCCTTCGGGCACGTCGCGCACGACATAGCCGGCGCGGCGCAACAGAGTCTTGGGCTCGAGCGTGATCTTCTGGCCATGCTGCATCGAGCAGGCGGAATGGTGGGCGACGACGAGCCCGTTCGGATTGGCGAAGGGCAGGTCGAGACCGGTCAGATATTCCGTGACGTCCCTGGCGAGCGCCGAGACGCGCGCCGCTTTTTCCGCGTAAAGCGCGTCGCCGCGCAACATGAACCCATAGTCTTTGATCGTCGTGCCGCAGCCGGACGCCGTGACGACGATCGCCTCCAGGCCGCCGTTGTCGATTTCGCGCGTCCAGGCGTCGATATTGGCGCGCGCCTGGCGCAGCGCGCGATCCTCCAACCCCATGTGATGCACCAGCGAACCGCAGCAGCCCTCGCCTTCGGCAAGGACGACGTCGACGCCGGCGCGATTGATCAGCCTTATCGTCGCCGCGTTGATCTGCGGCGCCAGCACGGCCTGCGCGCAGCCGGTGAGCAGCGCGACGCGGCGGCGTCCGCCGCTCGCGCCGGCGGCGGGAAATACGCCCGGCCCCTCGGGCGCGCGGGCGGGCGAATGCGCAGGGGCGAGCGCGAGCATGGCGCCAAGCCTCGCGCCAAGCCCCGGAATGCGTGCGACGACAGGCGCCATCGGCCGGCCGAGCCGCGCGAGCAGCAGCGCCGCGCGGAACAGACCGCGTGACGGCAGGACAAGCGCGAGAATGGCGCGCATCGCGCGGTCGACAAGCGGGCGCTTGTAGCTCGCCTGGATATGGGCGCGGGCGTGATCGACCAGATGCATGTAGTGGACGCCCGAGGGGCAGGTCGTCATGCAGGCCAGACACGAAAGACAGCGGTCGATATGTTTGACGACCTCCGCCGAGGCGGGGCGGTCGTTCTCGAGCATATCCTTGATCAGGTAGATGCGCCCGCGCGGGCTATCGAGTTCGTCGCCGAGCAGCAGATAGGTCGGGCAGGTCGCCGTGCAGAAACCGCAATGAACGCAGGAGCGCAGGATTTTCTCGGACGCCTGCATATGCGGATCGGCGAGAAGGCCGGGCGAGAAGTTGGTCTGCATGGGCCTCACACCCCCGCATACATGCGCCCGGCGTTGAAGACGCCGCCGGGATCGAAGCTTTTCTTGACGCCCTGGGTGATCCGCATCAGCGGCGAGGAAAGCGGCTCGAAGACGTCGGCGCTTTCGCGCAATGGATCGGGCGCGCGAATCAGCGTGGCGTGGCCGCCGAACGGCGCCAGCGCGGCGCGAATGGCGGCGGCGGCGTCAGGGGCGGGCTCGCCGCTCAGCCAGACGAGGCCGCCGCCCCAGTCGTAGAAATGCGCGTGCGCGCGGGCGCCGACCCGTGCGACGAAATCGGCGGCTCTCGACGGCGCCAGGCTGACGCGCCAGATCGCGTGTTCGCTCGGGCTGGCGATGAACGCCGCGTCGCGAATGTCGCGCCACAGGCGCTGCGATTCGGCGCCCTCCAACGCGTGCTTGGCGCCGAACGGCGCCAGCAGGGCGAGCAGCGCGGCGATCCGATAGTCGACGGAGGCGCGGAAGCCCTCGACGCGCACGAAAGTGCGCGGAAATTCGCGGCCCATGCCCGCCGAAATATGCGCCGCGCCGCTGACGCCGAAGGGCGAGCCGAGCGCGACCGACAAGGCCTCGATGGCGCGTCTGTCATCGAGGCGCCGGATGACGAGGCTCGCCTCGCATTCGGGCTTGGGCAGCAATTTGAAAGTCGCCTGCGTCACCAGCCCGAGCGTTCCATGCGCGCCGCAGTTCAACTTGACGAGATCGAGGCCGGTGACGTTCTTCATCACGCGCCCGCCGCATGTGACGATCTCGCCGCGGCCGTTGACCAGTCGCAGACCGATCAGCGCGTCGCGCGCGGCGCCCGCGCTGATGCGGCGGGGGCCGGAAATATTGCCCGCGACCAGTCCGCCGATCGTCGGCTCGCCTTCGGTTGCATAGAGATCGCGGTGATCCATCGGCTCGAACGGCAGCATTTGCCCGCGTTGCGCGATCACCGCTTCGATCGCGCCGAGCGACGTTCCGGCCTGCGCGCAGACGACCATTTCGGCGGGCTCGTAGAAGACGATTCCCGACATCTGCGCCGTGGCGAGCCTGACGCTCGCCCGGGCGGGGCGGCCGAGCCCCGCGCGCGTGCCGCCGCCCGCGATGTCGAGCTTCGCTCCCTTGGCGCGCGCTTCCGACACAAGCTGCGCGGCCTCCGCCTCCGACGCCGGCGTCAACGTCCGCGCCGCGTCTTGCGTCAAGCCAAGACCCTCCCCTCCAAAGGGAAGACCTTGGCCGGATTGAGACGCCATTCGGGGTCAAAGACGGCGCGCACGCGCATTTGCTGCGCAAGGTCCTGACGGCTGAACTGATGGGTCATCAGATCGCGCTTTTCGATTCCCACCCCATGTTCGCCGGTGAGGCAGCCGCCGAGATCGACGCAAAGCTTGAGCAATTCGGCGCCCGCCGCCTCCGCCTTGGCCTGCTCGGTCTCGTCATTGACGTTGTAAAGGATCAGCGGATGCATGTTGCCGTCGCCGGCGTGAAACACATTGGCGACGCGCAAGCCGTAGGAGGCGACGATTTCCGCCGTGCGCTTCAACGCCTCGGGCAATCGGCTGGTCGGCACCGTGCCGTCCATGCAGATATAGTCGGCGATCCGGCCCGTCGCGCCGAATGCCGATTTGCGGCCTTTCCAGATCAGCGCGCTCTCCATCGCCGACATCGATTCGCGGATCGCTTTGACGCCGTGCGCCTTGGCGATCGCAGTGATCTTGCCGAGCTGCGCCTCCATTTCCGGCTCGGAGCCTTCCACCTCGATGATCAGCATCGCTTCGACGTCGAGGGGATAGCCGGCATGGGCGAAGCCTTCGCAGATCTCGATCGCCAGCTTGTCCATATATTCCATCGCGACCGGCACCAACCCGGCGCCGATGACCGCGGCGACGCATTGTCCCGCCGCTTCCGCCGAATCGAAGCCGAACAGCACCGGGCGCGCGCCCTCGGCGGCGCGCAGCAGTCGGACCGTCGCCTCCGTGACAATGCCCAGTTGCCCCTCGGAGCCGATCGTCAGGCCAAGCAAATCGAGCCCTCCGGCGTCGAGATGGGCGCCGCCAAGCTCGATGACGTCGCCATCGAGCGTGACCAGCGTGACGCCCAGGATATTATTGGTGGTCACGCCATATTTGAGGCAATGCGCGCCGCCCGAGTTCATGCCGATATTGCCGCCGATGGTGCAGGCGAGCTGCGAGGACGGATCGGGAGCGTAGAAGAAACCGTCGGCGGCGACCGCTTCGGAAATCGCCAGATTGGTGACGCCGGCCTGCACCCGCGCATAGCGGTCGGGCAGGTTGACCTCGAGAATGCGGCTCATCTTGGAAAGGCCAATGACGATCGCGTCTTCCTGGGGGATGGCGCCGCCGGAAAGCGACGTGCCCGCGCCGCGCGGCACGACATAGACGCCCGCGTCGCGGCAATATTTGAGGACGCGCGCGACTTCCTCCGTCGAGGTCGGCAGCGCGACGGCGAGCGGCAGGCGGCGGTAGGCCGTCAGCGCGTCGGTTTCGAACGGCCGGCGCTCATTCTCCTGTGTGATCAACGATCCGCTCGGCAACAGTGCAGCGAGCCCGGCGAGGATCGAGTCCCGCCGCGCGAGAATGCCGGGCTCGGGCGTGGGAAACGCGATTTGCGACATGGCGGCGCTCCTTGGCGCGACGGATATTAGCTCATTTCCCGACGATTGAGCAGGGTCGAGGCGCCTCGTGAAAGCTCGCGAGACGCCTAGACCATCGTTTGCCCGCCCGGCGCCGGCGCGGCGGCTACGGGGAGACGGCCGGAATGATCCAGGGGATCAGGTATTGCTGCACCGCGACGAGCAGGCCGAGCAGGATCGTCAGAACGATGCTGTGCACGAAGGTGCGCGCGAACACCAAGCCTTCCTTGCCCTTCAGGTCGGTCACCGAAACGCCCGTCGCGATGTTCTGCGGCGAAATCATCTTGCCCATCACGCCTCCGGACGAATTGGTCGCCGCGAACAGCAAGGGATTGAGGCCCAGCTCTTTTGACGCCACGACCTGCAGATTGCCGAACAGCGCATTGCCCGAGGTGTCGCTGCCGGACAAGAACACCGCGACCCAACCGAGGAAGGGCGACAGCAGCACGAACAGGCCGCCTGTCGACGCGACGCCCTTGCCCAAAGTATAGGCGAGGCCCGAATAGTTCATGAGATAGGCGAGGCCGACGATGCAGCAGACGGTGACGACCGCGAGCCAGACCTGGCGAATCGTCTCCCGGACGCAGGAGAGGAACGCCGCCGGGCTGAGCCGAAAGATCAGCGCCGTCAAGATCGCCGCGCCAAGAATGGCGGTTCCCGTCGCGAGCGGCTCGAAAGTCCAGATCGCCGGATAGGGCTTGTTATTGTACAGCGTGATCGAGATAGCATTGTCCAGCCCCGGCCATGGGAGCTTCGCCCGTCCGATCCCGGATATGTTGAAGTTGGTCCACAGAATGACCACCGCCGAGACGATGATCCAGGGCAGCCAACCCTGCCAGGCCGGCGACGGCTCGGCTTTCCCGAGCGCCCGCTCCGGATGCTGGACCACGAATTCGGGATCGGGCGCCGGGCGCCAGACCTGCAGGAACAGCAGCGTGACGATCAGGGAACCGAGCGAAGCCAGCACATCGGTAAGTTTATAGTCGAGGAAGTTCGAGGCGACGAATTGCGAAAGCGCGAAACTTCCACCCGAAACGAGGAGCAGCGGCCACAGGGCGCGGACGGATCGCGCGCCGCCATAGAGGGCCATGACGTAGAACGGCAGGATCAACGCGATGAACGGCAATTGCCGGCCGATCATCGCGCCGAGCGCCGCCGCCGGCAGGCCGGTGACGGCCCCAAGCACGGTCACCGGCGTCCCCAGCGCGCCGTAAGCCACCGGCGCGGTGTTGAAGATCAGGACGAAGACGAGCGCCTCAAGCGGGGGGAAGCCGATCAGGATCAACAGGGACGCGGTGATGGCGACCGGCGTGCCGAACCCCGATATGCCTTCCAGAAGAGCGCCGAAACAGAAGCCGATGACCACCAGAATCACCCGGCGATCGTCGGGCAAATGGTTGATCAGCCAAGCCCGAAACGAGTCGAACCGGCCGGAGCGCACCGCGATATTGTAGAGCAGCAGCGCGTTGACCACGATCCACATCACCGGCCAGAGCGCAAATACGATCCCGTTGAACACCGAATCGAGCGCCAGGCCGATCGGCAGGCTCCAAACCGCCACGGCGATGACGAGGCCGACGACAAGGCCGGCGAGCGAGGCCTGCCAGGCGGGTCGATGGAGCACGCCGAGCAGGATCAGCACCGTCAGGATCGGCAGGACCGCCACGATGAACGAGAGGCCGAGGCTCCCCGCTACAGGCGTCAACAATTGCTGGAACATTCTCCCCCCAATTCCTATCTCATGCGCGTCGCCTGCATTGGGCGTCGCCGATTCGCCAAGGCCGCGGAGCGGCGGAACCTTATCGGCGGACATTGGCAATCTCTTCTTACCATATGTCAAGCGGCAAGATTACTAGACCATTGACTGTCCAGGAAACAATGCTTTAGCAAGTAGGCGTCGATCGGGAATGGCGATCGTGCCTTCCGCGGCGGCGGGAACTCAAGCGTGAGCGAGAAGATCAAGCCGGTGCGGCTCGCCGACTCCATCGCCGAACACATTCAGGCGATGATTCTCGAGGGCGTCGTGCGGCCGGGCGAAAAGCTCATCGCCGAGCGCGAGCTTGCGGCCAGGCTTGGCGTCTCGCGCCCTTCGCTTCGCGACGCCCTCGCGCTGCTCCAAGCCAAGGGCCTGCTGGTCACCAGCAAGTCCGGCACGATCGTCGCGCAGTTCCTGGCGACGCTCGTCGATCCGTTGGCCGAGCTGTTCAGGGACAGCGAGCGCGTCAGCGCGGACTATTTCGAATTTCGCCGCGTCGTGGAGGCTCATGCGGCGGGAGCAGCCGCCATCCGCGCGACGCAGACGGACCGCCGGCTGATCCGCGACTGCCTCGCCGACATGCGGCGCGCGCACGAATTGTCCGACCCGACGCAGGAAGCCGAAAGCGACGTGCGCCTGCACGTCGCCGTCTACGAAGCGGCGCACAATGTCGTGGTGCTGCATGTCATGCGCGGGCTCGCCGACATGTTGCGGCAGGGCGTGTTCTTCAACCGTGAGAACCTTTACCGGCGCGCCGGCGTGCGCGACGCGCTGCTTGATCAGCATATGCGGATCGGCGCGGCGGTGCTGGCCGGCGATTCCGTCAAAGCGGAAGCCGCCGCGGCCCAGCATATCGCCTTCATCTCCACGACCAACGACGAAATCCGCCGCGACGAATTGCGCCAGGCCGCGTCGATGCGCCGCATTTCCCGCCAGGACCTCGTGGCGGAGTAGGCGGCGGCGCCGGCGTCAAACCAGCACCGGCTGCGCGATCATGCCCGCCGAGCCGAAAACGCGGCGATAGCGCTCGATTTCATCGGCCGGCCCCAGCATCTTGTTGGGATTGTCGGAGAGTTTGACGGCCGGCCGGCCGTCCGCTTCGGCGACTTTGCAGACGATCGAGATCGAGCGCAGGTCGCCGTCGACTCCGGCCGGCGCGCAGCCGATGAAATCATTGGTGAGATTGGTGCCCCAGCCGATCGACAGATTGACGAGGCCGCGCAAGGCTCGCGCCGATTCCTCGATCGAATCGATGTCCATGCCGTCCGACAGCACCACCAGTTTGTCGCGCGGGTCGCGCCCACGCGCCCTCCACCAGGCGATGAGCTCCATCGCGCCGGCGACCGGGGGCTTGGAATCGGGACGCGCGCCCTTCCAGTCGGCGACCCAGTCGGGCGCCTGTTCGAGGAAGGCGGTCGTGCCGAAGCAATCGGGCAGCACGACGAGCAGATTGCCGTCGTACATTTTGGCCCAGTCGCGCAACACGTCGTAGGGCGCGTCGCGCAGCGCCTCGTCGCTTTCCGCCATCGCCGCATAGACCATCGGCAATTCATGGGCGTTGGTGCCGATCGCCTCCAGGCCGGTGTCCATCGCGTGTTTGACATTGGACGTGCCGATGAAGCTTTCGCCAAGTCCCTCCTGCATCGCCTCGACGCACCATCGTTGCCACAAAAAGCCATGCCGGCGGCGGGTGCCGAAATCCGAGACGCGCAACGGACCCTCGCGCGCCAGAACGCGCAGCCGCTCCACCTTGAGCCACAGCTTGGCCTTGGCGCGGGCGTAGAGAACGTCAAGATCGAACCGGCTCATGAAGCGCATCGCGGCGCGCGCGCGCAATTCGTTGATGATGGCGAGTGCCGGGATTTCCCACATCGTGGTGTGGGTCCACGGGCCTTCGAAGCGCAGCTCGTACTGACCGTCGCGGCGCACCAGCTCGTATTCTGGCAGG
>JBEKSH010000005.1:0-14586 GCA_049517235.1 Roseiarcus sp.
AAGGTTTTGCCGTGCATCCGGATTTCGCCAGCGAGCGGCCTCACGCGGCCGTAGATGGCGGCAGCCAGCTCGCGCTGGCCGGCGCCGACGAGTCCGCCGATGCCTAGTATTTCCCCATAGCGCAGGTCAAAGTCGATGCCGCTGATGCCCGGCGCGCTGAGCCCGCGCACCTCGAGCGCCACTGCACCCGGCGCGTGAACGGTTTTCGGATAGAATTCGCTGACTTCGCGACCGACCATCAACTTGACGACCTCGTGGCCGGGCGAACCAGCGGGAAGCTCCCCCACCAGGGAACCATCGCGCAGCACGAGCACGCGGCTCGCCACCTCGCCGATCTCGTCGATTCGATGCGAGATATAAATGACACTCTTGCCGCCGCGGGTGAGCGCGCGGATGACTGAAAAGAGTCGCTCGACCTCCGGGCGCGCCAACGCCGCCGTCGGCTCGTCCATAATCACCAGCTCGGCGTTCTTGAGCAGTCCCTTCGCGATTTCGATCAGTTGTTGCTCTGCGATTCCGAGCGACGCCACCGGCTCGCGCACATCGACATCGAGCCCAAGGTCGCGGAGGATCGCCCGAGCCTGTTTCTCCTGCGAGTCGCGCCTTATTACGCCAATGCGGGTTTCTTCGCGCCCCAGGAATATGTTGTCCACCACGCTCAACGGCGGCACGAGTTGAAGCTCCTGGTGGATCAGGCAGATGCCCGCGTCCTGGGCTTGCCGCGGGCCAGCGAACGAGGCCGGCCGGCCGGCGAGAACGATCCTTCCTTCGTCGGGCTTCTCAACGCCGGCGAGGATCTTCATCAACGTGCTCTTACCTGCGCCGTTTTCGCCGACCAACGCCACGCATTCGGCGGGCTCGACCGTCATGTCGATGCCACGCAGCGCCTGCACCTTGCCGTACGATTTCGTGATTCCGATCATCGTAAGGGGCAGCGTCGGCAGGGCCATTCTCCCTCCTTACGTCGGCAGCGCGTACGTCACACTTTGCGCATCACGCGTCGGAGGCAATGCGGGGGAGGCGCCTGTCCTGACCGCCTTGCGGCGCGCAAGACTTCCTCCCCCGCTACGAGGCAGCTCGCATTCTGCGCCCAGACCCCTATTGAGAGTAACAGCTCTCCCAGTATCGGCTGGCCGTATCGACGGCGGTCAGGAGCTTCGCTGCGTCCTTGACGTTTTCGGAGGTGATGACCAGCCCCTTCTCCTCGATTTTGCCGCAGACCTTGGCGTGCTTGAGGTATTTCACAGCGGTTTCAGTCACCATGTAGCCTTGCTTGAACGGCGGCAACGCGTAGGTGGCCGACATGTCACCGGCGGCAATCGCGGCACGAGCGTCGCCAATGCCATCTGTTCCGACGAGCGTGATTTCCTTCTGCCGGTTGGCTTCCTTGATCGCCTTCAGGGCGCCAAGCGCCATCTCGTCGTTGGCCGCCCACACCACATCGATGCTCGGCTGAGCTTGCAGGATGGCCTCCATTGCCGTGAGGCCCTTGGCGCGGTCGAAGTCGGCCGGCTGCTTGGTCACGATCTGGCAGCCTGAACATTCGGCTTTGAGAGTCTTCTCGAATCCGTCCTGGCGGTTGCGCGCGGTCTCAGTTCCCTGGATTCCAAGCAACATGACGACTTTGGCGTCGGGCTTGATCTTGGCCTGTTTAACTAGGTAGTCGGCCATAGCCTCGCCGGTGTAGACCTCGTTGAAGACCACCGACGTCACCACTTTGCCGCCCGCTGGCGACTCCCCGGGGGTGAACACTGGGATGTTCGCATCGTTGGCCTGCTTGATCACGTTCACCACGCCTTGAGTATCGACGGCTTGAAGAATTATTGCATCGACCTTCTTGGCGATGAAATCCTCGACGAGCTGGACCTGCTTCTTCACGTCATTGTCGCCGCTGACATGGGTCACGGCGGCGCCGAAATCCTTGCCGGCTTGGTCGGATCCCGTTTGTTGGTCAACGAAGAACGGGTTGTTCAGCGTCGGGTAGATGAAGCCGATCTTGAAGGTGTCGTCGGCGCGAGCCCCGGCGCCGACTCCCAGCGCAGTAGCCGCCGCGATGGCGAGCGCAGTAAGTGATATTTGTCTCATGGTCATCCTCCACTCCTCGGTGTTGAGAATTGGTTACATGTTGCCCATGTGGCCTTGCTTGGACGATCCCGCTCGACCACCTGACCACCGCCTCGCTCACATTTTTTTCCAATCGCCCGAGGCCTCGAACGCCGCTGCAGCCCTATAGATCGTCGCTTCGTCGTAGTGCTTGGCGACCAGCATCAGGCCGATCGGCAATCCGTCGCTCATGCCGCAGGGCAAGGTGAGCGCCGGATGACCGGTCACGTCGAACGGGGCGGTGTTGGGAATCATCTCGAAACCACGCTGCAGCCAGATATTGCGCGGCGACCCCGGCGCTGGCAGCGGGGTCGCTTTGATCGGCAGCGTCGGCATCAGCAGCAGGTCGTAGTCGTCGAAAACCGCGTCATAGGCGGAGCGCAGCTTGCGGCTCAGATTCTGGGCCTTCGCGTAATAGTGGCCGCGGTGATATTTGACGGCGTAGTGCCCGAACAGCATCGTGATCTTGAGGGTTTCCGAGAGTTCGTCGGCCCTCTCGCGCCATCCGGCGTGATGGTCGAGCAGACTCGTCACATACAGGCCGCGCCAGCCGGTCCCGAAGCCGTTGCCGCGCATCATAATCTCCATGGCGCCTTCCATCGCGATCGGCAGCCAAATGGTGTGGCCGAGCAGATGCATCGGAATGGAGACCTCGTCGACCGTTGCGCCGAGCTTGCGGAATTGTTCCGCGCCGGCCTTAACCTTGGCGTCGACTTCGGGCTCGGAATTGGAGTGGCCAAAGCCTTCCTTCACCATCGCGATGCGCAACCCCTGCGCACCGGCATTCAGGGATTGCGTGTAGTTGGCCTCGGGAGAACGATACTGGCGGGGGTCGAGCCCGTCAGGGCCGGCCACTGCCTCAAGAGCGAGGGCGTTGTCGGCGACCGTGCTCGTCATCGGACCCACATGGTCGAGCGTGATCTCGATCGGCATGATCCCGGAATAGGGAACCAGGCCGTGCGTCGGCTTCAAGCCGTAGACGCCGCAGTAGGACGCGGGAGTGCGGATCGAGCCGCCCTGATCGCATCCCATCGCTATGTCGACCTCGCCGGCGGCGACGAGCACGGCGCAGCCCGAGGACGAACCGCCCGCGGAATAGCCGTGCTTATAAGGATTGTGGGCGGGACCGGTCGCGTTGGTGTGGCTGCTGCCGGAGAAGCAAAAGTATTCGCAGTGCGCCTTGCCGACGATCGTTCCGCCAGAATCGAGCACTCGCGTGACGATGGTCGCGTCGACATCCGGCACGTATCCCTCGAGCGTCGAGGCGCCGTTCATCATCGGCACGCCGGCCAGGCAGATATTGTCCTTCAGGGCAATGGTCTTGCCGATCAGCTTTCCGCGCGGCGCCCCCTCAATCCTGGTTTTCACGTACCAGGCGTTATACCGGTTCTCGTCCCCCTGTGGTCGATATCCCGGGGTTCGGGGATGGGTGACCGGGGGCAGGTTGTCGGGAAGGGAGGCAAGTTTGTCATAGGCGACGAAGGTGTCCTCCATGTTATCGCGGAAGGAGAGCAGGTCTTCATCGCTCAAGCTCAGACGCAAGTCGGCAGCCACCGCCCGCAGATGAAGAAGCGTCGGGCGTGAAAAAGGCATAATCTGGTCCTCCCGCCCTGCGACGTCGTTTTTCACCCGCCTGCTCCGGCGGCCCCTCGCCGCCGTTGGGCCCACCGTCACCCCCTGGCGCGATGTCCTCGCTGAGTTCCGCGGACCGGAGGCGTGATGCCGTTCCGCGCTCTCGCTCTCGTTCCGGACCCCTCGTCCCTAACCGTCCTGAGGGGCGCGCTCAGCCGGGACGGTGAATCGTTTCATGAAACGATTCATAGACGACCGCCGTTTGTCATGTCAACATCAATCGCGGCGCTCCGACCAATTTCGGCGAGCGGGCAATGTTGCCGGTCCCTGTCGTGCGCATTACCCAACGCCGAGTGGCGCAGACCGAGGAGAAGAGAATGGATATGATAATCAACGACGCTCTCACTAACCCGCGGTTAAGAAGGCGTTTCATCAGGGATCGGATGTGATACGGGAAGTCGCACGCCGCGCGGGCGTATCGTTGGGAACGGTTTCGCGGGTGATCAATGGTCATTCGTCGGTCGCAGCCGAACTGCGGGCCCGGGTGCAGCGCGCCATCGACGACCTGGGGTACCGGCCGAACGTGCTGGCGCGCGGGCTGCGCGGCGGCCGGACGCAATCACTGGGGCTGGTGATCCCCGATGTCACCAATCCTTTCTTCAGCGCGATGGTCCTGGAGGTGGAGCAGGCGGCTAGCCGTGCCGGCTACAGCGTCATCCTCGGAAACTCGATGGAATCGAGAGAGGCGGAAGCTCTCTATATCGAATTGCTGATATCGCGCCAGGTCGATGGCCTCTTGATCGCGCCGAGCGTGCACACCCGCTCGATCGAAGTCCCGCAAGGCGTGCCGGTTGTCGCCATCGGGCGCCCGCTGAAGGGCATTCCGTCGGTGACGATCGATAATCGGAAAGGGGCGATCAAGGCAGTCGAATACCTGCTCGGCTTGGGCCACCGCGACATCGCGTGCATTGCCGGTCCTCGCGTCCTTTCGGGAGCGTCGGACCGGCATCGCGGCTACCTGGACGCCGCCGGCCGTGCGCTGCGCGCGTCTGGAATTGACCCTGGCGATCGGACGCGCTTTGTCGCTTTCGACTACGAGAGCGGCTACAAGGCGGCGTCCGAACTGCTGGCGGCGGACCCTCGGCCGACGGCGATATTTGCGAGCTCCGATCAGCAGGCGATAGGAGCGCTGCGCGCGGCTGGCGACGCCGGACTGGAAGTGCCGCGCGACCTTTCAATCGTGGGCTTCGACAACATCCCGCTGACGAATCTCATGACTCCAAGAATCACGACGATCGAGATGGCGGCGATGGGCGAGCGCGGCGTGCAGGTGGTGTTGGACATCCTCGTCGGCAAGGCGGTATCGATCGAACAGCAGCTGGGAACGACTCTGATCGTTCGCGATTCCTGCGCACCGCCGCGCTCAACTGGGAACCGGATGGCACGACGCAAGAAGTTATTGCCCGGCGCGGCCAAATGAGTGATCTGATACACCTGAGCGCGAGCGAGGCGGCCCGCATGATCGCTCGGCGTGAACTGTCGTCGGAAGAGCTCGTGACAGCTCATCTCGACCACATCGCGCGGCGGGACGAAGCGGTCAGGGCTTGGGCGTACCTGTCGGCCGACGACGCCATTAGGCAGGCGCAGGCGCGAGATCGGAATCCGGCCGTCGGGCCGCTGCACGGTGTACCTGTTGGCATCAAGGATATGACCGACACCCACGACATGCCGACCAGCTATGGCTCTCCGATCTACGCGGGTCATCGGCCTGTCGCCGATGCCGTTCCGGTGGCCCTGTTACGAGCCGCCGGCGCGGTGATCCTGGGCAAGACCGTAACCACTGAGTTCGCCTTCCGGCATCCCGGCCCGACGCGAAATCCCCATGACCCGGAACGCACGCCGGGAGGTTCATCCTCGGGGTCGGCGGCGGCAGTGGCCGATTGCCAGGTTCCGGTCGCAACCGGGACGCAGTCCGGCGGATCTATCATTCGGCCGGCCGCCTTTTGCGGCGTCGTCGGCTTCAAACCGACCTTCGACGCGATATCGACCCAGGGCACGAAGCAGTTGGCCTGGTCGTTGGACACGTTCGGCCTGTTTGCGCGCTCGATCGACGACATTGCGTTATTTCTTGCGGTCATGACGGGAAGTCCGTCGGCTGCGGTCGATGCATCGCACATCCACGCGCCGCGCATCGGCTTGTGCCAGACGTCCGTCTGGCATCAAGCCGATGACGCCGCGCGAGCGGCGGTCGAAACCGCCGCCCGACGGCTCGCGGCCGAAGGAGCTCGCGTGATCGATGTCGAGCTGCCTTCGGAGGCGCGGGACATCCAGGAAATTCATCGGGCAATCATCGGCTTCGAGATGAACATCGCTTTGTCGGACGAGCGGTTGAGAAACGCGGACCGCCTTAGCATCGAGATGCGCGAACAAGGGCTCCCAATGGGCGCCGCGGTCTCGTTCGAAGAATATCAACGTTGTCGAGACAATGCAGAAGCCGCCCGCCGGGCGCTCGGCAGCCTGTTCGATGACTTCGACGCATTGATCACGCCGAGCGCTGTGGGCGAAGCCAGCCTCGGTCTTAATTCCACGGGGTCCGCTGTTTTCAGCAACGCCTGGTCGATTCTCCACGTCCCGTGTCTCGCGCTGCCGACAGGTAGCGGACCGAATGGCCTGCCCATTGGCATTCAGCTCGTAGGCAAACGTGGCGAAGAGCGGGACCTGTTGAACCTATCGGAATGGGTTTCGCGGCGCCTCGCATAACTTCGTTCAATGCGGGGGAATGTCCCGACAGCCGCGGCAAACGTGCGCCGACGGCTGCGGCTTGCTAGGAACACCAAACCGTCACAGCTTTGAACTGGAACCAGCGGTCGTATGGAGAATGCTGGTTCAGAGCCTCATGCTCTTATCCCTTCCCGGGAGCCACCAGGCAGGTCCTTACGCGGTGCGACGCATGGTCCAAACTTCGCCGCTCATATCTACGAGTTAAAAACCGTTCCGCGACAGCTCGCTGAATGTTTCGGAATCGCTGGATAGAACCGTCGCCCACATGCAGAGCTTCGCGTCCGTGATTTCATGACGGTTTTGCGGATTGAAATGCCGCATGGTGTCTCCAACAAGCGCATTTCAAAGATTGGCGCGGATGGTGTGCGGCGCGCCGAAATGCCGCTCGTCGACAAAGTGGAGCGCGAGCTGGACCGCGCCTAGAGCCACCCCGTCGTCGCCGAGAGTTGATACCGTCACGCCCGTCACGGGACGGGGTCGCAACTCGGCGAGCCTGTCGCGCAGCCGCCCCAGGATGAGCCCTCCCGTCTTCACCATTTCTCCCCCCAGGATGAAGATGCCGGGGTTGAGTATGCAGTTTACGGCGGCGATCCCTTCGCACAGGCGGTCGACGACCTTGTCAAGAATATTGAGGGCGGCGCAATCGCCGAGGTTGGCCGCTTCGCACAGGAGGCGCGCGTCGATGCGGTCGGGGTCGCCGCCGGCGAGCTCTCGAATCAGGCGGCCTTCTTCGGCAAGCGCCGCGACCTGCCGCCCCATCCGTGCGATCGCCAGCGACCCCGCAGCCCACTCGAAGGCCCCGAAACCTGATTTGGGGGCGCGGTCTTCGTCGGCGACCGGAAGGTAGGCGATCTCGCCGGCATCCCCATCGGCGCCGGTGTAGACGGCGCCGCCGATGAGGATGCCTAGGCCAATGCCGACGCCAATATGCAGATAGACCGCATTTTCGATGTCCCGCGCGGCGCCAAAGCGGCGTTCGGCGAGGATGGCGAGATGCATGTCGTTGTTGACCAGGACCGGACAGGCGAGGCCCTTATCTAACTCCTTCGCCAGGACGAAGCCCTCCCAATCGGGCAGGGCCGGAACCAACTTGACGGCGCCCGATTTGGGATCGACGCTGCCCGGGACGCCCACGCCGACGGCCATGAGACTCCGGCGGTCAACTCCGGCGGAAGACAATGCCGCCGCGGTGGCGGTGCGAATCGTCTTCAGCAGGGGCTTGGGTTGCAGCTGGTCGTGCGACCCGGCGGCCCGGCTCTCGCGCGCCAGGATAGCGCCGTCGAGATCAGCCACCATGACAACGATCATCTCCGCGTTGATATCGATGCCGAGAACATGACCCGCACCGGCATGGAAGCTGAGCAGGCTCCCTGGCCGGCCGCGTCTTGCGGGCTGCCCGAGAGTCTCGCTGCTTTCCTCGAGGACGAGCCCCGCGCGGATGAGGCCGGTCGCGATCTGGTTGACGGTCGGCTGCGAGAGGCCGGTCGTCTTGGCCAGTCGCGTGCGCGACACAGGACCGTCCGCGCGAATCGTCCGCAGGACGTCCGTCGTGTTGAGTTTGCGCAAAAGCGCTGGAAGACCAATGGGCTGACCGATGGGCATTTTGGTGTGGCGCAAGCGGGGCTCGACAGGCATCGTGCCAATTGACCCTTTGACTGCATTATGATAAAGGTTGTTTCATAAAACAACATTTAAAAAATGCCGGCGGCTGAGGCATGCCGACCGGAGCAGTCGACCCGCACGGGCCTCGCTTGCAATTGGGAGGAACACTACCATGATGAAATCGCTCACGAAACTGTTTCTGACATTGGGTGGCGCGGCGCTGGTGGCGTCGGCGATCGCGGCGGCGCCCGCCGCTGCCGCCGACAAGGTGGTCGTCGGGCTTTCCCAGCCCAATCTCGGCTGGCCTTACATCGCCGCCTATACCAAGGCGCTTCAGGCGGCGGCGGCCAAGGAGGCCAACGTCGACGTCGTCGTAATGAGCGGCGATGGCGACATCGCCAAGCAGTCGCGCGACATGGACAGCCTGATCGCCAAGAAAGTCAACATCATCCTTGTCTGTTCGCTCGACGGAAACGCTATCGTTCCCTCCATCAAAGCGGCGCATGACGCGGACATTCCCGTGCTCGCCGTCTCGAACGAGCCGGCCAGCACCGCATCGGCCCTGCTTGCCGGCTATTCCGGCCCGGACGACTACGTGCAAGGCAGGATCGCCGCCGAATTGCTGAACGACGCGCTTGGCGGGAAAGGCAACATGGTGATCATCGAGGGCACCCCCGGCCAGAGCACCACCGCGGCGCGCACCAAGGGGCTTCAGGACCGCCTGGGCGAGCTCAAGTCGGAGATCAAGATTCTGGGCAAACAGACCGCCAACTGGGATCCCGTACAAGCGAAGACGGTGATGGAGGACTTCCTCACCACCTATGGAGACAAGATCAACGGCGTATTCAGCCAGGACGACAATACCGCCGCCGCCGCCGCCGAGGTGATCAAGGCCGCCGGCAAGCTGCCCTCGATCAAGGTGGTGGGAACGGGTGGCAGCAAGAATGGCGTGAATGCGATCCGCGCCGGCCTCGTCTACGGGACTATGGACCAGTCGCCGACCGCGGATGCTCAGCAGGGACTGAAACTGGCGCTTCAGATCGTGTCCGGAAAGCCTCTGGCGGAAAAGCGGAACATCATACCGATGCCAAAGATCACCGCCGCGAATGTCAGCCAGTTCCAGGGCGAATGGTAAGCACGCGCTGAGCCCGCCAACGGTTTGTCGTTGGCGGAGAGCGGCAGGCGCGGGCGCCGCCCATTTGAGGGACCACAGGCGCCTGCCCGCGCGCCTTCGTTTCGCCCGTACAGTCACCACCTTGCCGGCGCAGAACACCACGGATCAAAGGACGGACGAACAGCCATGCCGGCGCCTCGAAACCCCCTCAATGAGCGGCGCAAAAACCCGTTCGCGGTCGGGATGAAGAGTTACGACAACGACTGGTTCCTGCGCTTCAAGCTTTCCTACGCCGACGCCGCGCGGCTGCTGGCGGATTGGGGCGTGAGCTTCGTCATTGCCCAGAGCCGGGCCCTCCCCATGCCCGACAGCGCGGTGAAAAGCGAAGTGCCCCCGGAATTGCGGCAGCGCTTCGCGAGTTATGACGACCGCAAATTCCGCGACGCGCTGGCCCGGCAGGGCATCCTCTATGTCGCCACCTGCACGATGTTTTTCGATCCCGCCGCCCTGGCCGCGAATCCGGGCTTGGCCGCCATCGACGCCAGCGGGAGGGTGATGGAGAAGATCGACTGGTATGTCGGCATTCCGCCCACGCGGCGCACCCATGTCGCGCGGAAGATCGCGACCATCGAAAAGGCAGTGCGGTTGCTGGAGCCCGATGGCGTCCATCTCGGCTTCATGCGATGGCCGGGATTCTGGGAACTGTGGACGCCGCGGCGCAAGCGGGCTGATTTCCCTGAATATAGCTACGACAGCGAAAGCCTGGCGCGGTTCGAGGCCGAAGCGGATGTCGCACTGCCCAGTCGCGATCCCCGCGCCGCCGCGGCCTGGATCGGGGAAAACGCGCGCGACCGCTGGATCGACTGGAAGTGCCGCGTGGTGGTCGACGTCATTCGCGAGGTGAGGGACACGGCGCGACGCATCCGACCCGACGCCAAAATGCTGCTCAACACCCTGCCGTTCGGGCGCCTTGATTTCGACAACGCCGTGGAGGGCGTCTTCGGGCAGAACTTCGAGGCGCTGGCGGAGGTCATCGACGTATTCGAGGTCATGGCCTATCACCAGATACTCGACCGACCCGCCGAATGGATTCCGCGCATCGGCGAGGTGGTGAAGGCGCGTAGTGGGCGCGCCACCGTCTGCACGCTCCAGGCGGCGCCGCTCTATCTCGACGGGATGCACGCCGCGGAACACCGTGCGACAAATCTTACCGCGCGTGATTTGGAACGTGCCGGGAATCTCGTCATGGACTCCACCGTGGACGGACTGGTGTTCTTCATCTGGACCGACTTCCTCCAGCAGGTCCTTGCCCTCCACGACAATTCCCGCGTCGACATCATTCGCAGATTGGCCGTCCGGAGGCCGGGTTGACCGCGGTGGCTGTCGGTGTCGATCTGGGGGGCACCAATTGCCGCGCCTGCCTGATTGACGATCGCGGCAGACGGACCGCCGAACGGCAGGCCGCATTCGGCGGTCGCGACCTGACCGCAGAAGGCATCGTCGCATTGATCGCCCGACTGGTGGGCGAGGTGCGCCGGGATTCTATCCCGGTCGGGGTCGGGGTTGGTGTCGCGGGAATATTTAACGACGAGGGAAGCATGGTCCGCGGCATGACCAATCTTCCTGTGTTGGCCGGGTTCGCGTTGGTCCACCACCTTGAAGCTGCGTTGCAGCTGCCAGTCCGCCTGGAAAATGACGCCCGGGTCGCCATGCTTGGCGAGGCGCGGCTCGGCGCCGCGCGCGGCAAGCGCGATGCGCTGACCATCACGCTCGGCACCGGCATTGGCGGCGGTCTCATGCTGGATGGCCGCATTCGTCGCGGTTTCCACAATTTCGCAGGCGAGATCGGCCTGACGCGGGTTCCCCGGCCCGCTGGTGTCGTGGAACTGGACTGGGTGGCTCTCGAAGACGTGGCCTCGCCCGGCGGGCTTCGCCGTACCGCCGGCCTTTCGATCGAGCAGCTCGCTCAGGAAGCGCATATCGGCAGGCAATCAGCGATTGCCGCGCTGGAACGGATCTTCTCGTATCTCGCCGCCGCCATCACCAACGCGTACCTCCTGCTTGACCTCGAAATGGTGGTGCTCGCGGGAGGGATGGCGAAGATGGGCCAAGAGCTCCTTGCCGCGATCAAAAGCGCTGCGGCGCGATTCTGCCCTCCCGAACTCCTCCACGGCCTGCAGATAGAGCTGGCCCAGCTTGGCGATTGGGGAGGCGCCACCGGCGCGGCCTGCCTGTGGCTCGGCAATCTCGGCGCGGCGATGCCGGCACTGTCATGAACCTGTCCGAAGTCCAAGACTACGACGACATGAGCCGGCAGGCGGCCGCCCTTCTCTCGGCATGGGCGACGGAAACCGAGCGGCCCGCGATCGTCTTGCCCACCGGCAATACGCCCCTCGGGCTCTATCGCGAGCTTGCCACCAAGCGTTTCGCCAAGGTCCTCTCGCGGGCGCGGCCGATCCAGCTCGACGAATATCACGAGATCGCCCGCGACGATTGGCGGAGCTTGGGCGGATGGCTCCACAGGGACCTGCTGGCGCCGCTTGGGATATCGCCCGAGGCGATGCTCCGCTTCGATCCATCCGCCGAGGATGGCGATCGCGAAGCCGCCCGCGTTGAGTCCGCCGTCGCGTCGATGGGAATCGACATCGCCATCCTTGGGCTCGGACCGAACGGCCATATCGGCATGAACGAGCCGGGTTCCGATTTCGCATCGACCACGCGGCTGGTGACGTTGACGCCTGAAACGATCCACAGCAACGCTGTCTATTGGGGCGGCGAGGACAAGGTGCCGCACCACGGCTTAACCCTCGGGCTCGGCACACTCGCACGGGCACGCCACACAATGCTTCTGGTCAGCGGTGCACAAAAGGCCAAGATACTCGCGGCAGTTCTCGACGGACCGATCTCGCCGCGCATCCCGGCGACCTATCTGCGCACGATCCCCGGCGCCATGGTGATTGCGGACCGGGCTGCTCTCGCAGTCACGCGCCACCACGGCGGCTTTTCGCGGCACGCCCATGGCAGGTCCTGAACCGATCCTCAGCTTGTCAGGCGTAAGCAAGCGCTTCGCCCGCGTGCACGCGCTCGAGGCCGTGTCGTTCGACGTCCTACCCGGCGAGATCCACGCGCTAGTCGGTGAGAACGGGGCCGGAAAATCGACGCTGATCAAGATTCTTGGCGGCAATCTCGGGGCCGACGAGGGCACGATCACGTTGAAGGGCAGAGACTTCGCTCCGCGTGATCCTTCCCAGGCGCGCGCGGCGGGCATCGCGGTGATCTACCAGGAACTCACGGTGATTCCCTATCTCTCGGTCGCCGAAAACATCTTTCTTGGGGCGCTGCCCGCGAACGCCATCGGCATCGTCGATCGGCAGAGGCTGCACCGCGACGCTCGTGAACTCCTCGATCATCTCGGTATGGACATTGATCCGGCGAAGCCGGCCGGGGAGCTGGCGATCGGCCTTCAGCAAATGATCGAGATCGCGAAGAGCCTAGCGGCGCGCGCCGACTTGCTGATCATGGACGAACCGACCTCGTCCCTCAGCCACCGGGAAGGGGAGCGGCTCTGGGAGGTGGTCGCCGAGCTGCGCAATAGCGGAAAGACGGTAATCTTCGTCTCCCATAAACTCGACGAGGTTTTCGCCATAGCCAACCGGGTCACCGTATTGCGGGATGGCCGCAAGATCGCGACGCAGCTCTTGGCGGATATCACACCCGACCAGCTTGTGACCATGATGGTGGGCCACGAACTTCACTACGAAAAGGCCGTTCACGCGGCCGCGCCTGGGCCGGACATTCTCACCGTCGAGGGTCTGGAACGCCGGGGCAGGTTCTCCGGCATCAGCTTTTCCGTCAGGGCGGGCGAGATCGTCGGATTCGCGGGGCTGGTGGGCGCGGGACGCACCGAGGTCATGCGGGCGATCTTTGGCGCCGATCCGGCCGATGCGGGGCGCGTCACCGTCGAAGGAAAGGAGCTAGCCCTAGGCAATCCGCGGCGCGCCATTCGCGCCGGCATCGCCTATCTGCCGGAAAACCGGAAGGAGCAGGCGTTGTTCCTGCGCATGAGCCTACTCGAAAACCTCGCCCTGCCCGCCTCGCAGACTCTGTCGCTTGGCATTCTAGACCAAGCGGCCGAATCGCGGCGCGCCGCGGATTTCGTCAAGCGGCTCCGGATCGTCGCTGCATCGATCGGCGAGGAAGTCATCCAGTTGTCGGGCGGCAACCAGCAGAAGGTGGTGCTTGCCCGCTGGTTGGCGATGCAGCCGAAAGTGCTGATCGCCGACGAACCCACGCGGGGCATCGACGTCGGAGCCAAGGCCGAGATTCACGATCTGTTGCGCAGCCTGGCGCGGCAGGGGATGGCGATCATTGTGGTCTCGTCGGAACTGCCTGAGATTTTGTCGCTCAGCAACCGCATCCTGGTGATGCGCGGCGGACGGATCGTCGCCAGCCTCGCAACGGAGCAAGCCTCTGAGGAAATCGTCGGCGGACTTGCTGTCGGACTTTCATCCCCGGAGCCAGCGAATGTCGGACACTAGCCTTGCCGCGCAGGAACCTGCGTTTCGTCGGATCGGCATCCTGGCCCGGCGGGAACTGGTGTGGGTGGTCCTGTTCGGCGCGGTGGTCCTGCTTGCGGCGGTCTCCCCGAATTTCCTGACATCCGCCAACCTGCTCAACATCCTTCGCCAGGTTTCGATCGTCGGCATTCTCGCGGTCGGGGTGGTGATCGTGGTCGTCGCCGGCAACTTCGATCTGTCGGTGGGCGCGACCCTGACTCTCGCAGCTGTCATCTCGCTGCAGATGCAGCCGACCGATGCCGGCAGGACGGTGCTGTCGCTGGCGCTTCCGCTCGTGCTCGGTCTTGTCGTCGGCGCCATGAACGGGCTGATTGTGGGTAGGCTGCGGGCAAATTCTATCATCGTCACCGTCGGCAGCCAGTTCGTGGTGATTGGCTGTGTGCTGCTCTACGTCGCCGGGCAGCATGTCCGCGTGGACGGCGCCACGCCCTTCTATGTGGCGATCAGCGCCGGCTACCTGCTGGGCGTGCCAATCCCCATCTACCTGTTCCTCGGGATCGTCGCGGTTGGTCATTTCCTAATGCGCTACACCCTGTTCGGGCGTTTTGTGCGGGCGATCGGAGGCAATGCTGAGGCCGCCCGCCTGGTCGGAGTTCCGGTCGCCCGCTATGTGGCGCTGACCTATATGTTGTCCGGCGCCGCCGCGGCGGTGAGCGGCATTGTGCTGGCTTCGCGGGTGCGCAACCTCGATCCGACCGTTGGCATCGGCTATGAGTTCTCGGCCCTCACCGCAGTGGTTCTTGGCGGCGCCAGCCTGACCGGCGGTCGCGGCAACGTTCCCCACACTCTGGCGGGCGTTCTCCTGCTTGGTGTTATCTCGAATGGGATGCGCCTGTT
>JBEKSH010000006.1:0-14354 GCA_049517235.1 Roseiarcus sp.
CGAGCCTGCTCGGCGCCCCCAGCGGGCATGTCGCGCCGGTCCGGGCCTTGAGCCTGCGCGCCGGCGCCGGGTTCCTCGTCGTGCTGCTTGGCGACATCCTGACCATGCCGGGCCTGCCGCGGTCGCCTGCCGCCGAACGGATCAGCGTCAGAAGCGGGCGGGTCGAAGGGCTGTTTTGAGAGGCGCGACCGACGGTGATTCGTCAAAGCGCCAGCAAGTCCAAATGGTCCTTCGGCGTATAGGACTTCTTCGGCGCCGAATTCCGGTGCGAAAAGAGAAACTTGACGCTTGACAAAACTACGGCTAAGCCGTAGATTCATGAATGACGGAAAATTCCAGTGGGATGACGCCAAGGCCGCCACGAATATCGCCGATCACGGCGTGACCTTCGAGGCGGCGCGCAAGGTGTTCAAAGACCCTTTTGCGCTCGATTGGTTCGACGAGAGCGAAGATTACGGCGAAGACCGCTTCGCCATTATTGGCGTGTCCGACAGACGCTTGCTCTTTGTCGCCTATGCCATGAGAGGCGAGGCCATTCGGATTATCTCGGCGCGGTTGGCGGAGCCGTTTGAGCGAAGGAGATATCATGAAGAAAACAACGCATGATTGGAGCCGCGCGGACGCCATGACGGATGAGGATATCCATGCGGCGGCGCTGGCCGATCCCGATGCGCAGCCCCTGACGCCGGAACGACTGGCGCGCATGAGACGAACGCCGCAGGTGAAGGTCATCCGCCGCGCGCTTGGTTTGTCGCAAGAGGAATTCGCGGAGCGTTTTCAGATACCGCTTGGCACCTTGCGGGATTGGGAACAGAGTCGCAAAGACCCTGACGCCGCCGCGCGCGCTTACCTTGTCGTGATCGGGCGCAATCCCGCCGCGGTGAGCGAAGCGTTGCATCCCGCGCCGCAGCGTGCGCATGGTCCGCGGCTACGCGCGCGTATCGAAGGCTAGAGCGTTGGCACGCAGCTGGAACAGTTGCGCGCCGCTGGCTGCGAAAAGGTGTTTCGGGATGCGGCGGTCGGCGCAAAAACGCAACGCGTGCAATTGCGCCGCGCGATCGAGCCGTTCGGCGAGGGGCGACGCGCTAACCGTGACGCGCCTCGCCTCGGCGCGGCAAAGCGACTATAGTCGGCTTTCGCGGCCCCCTTCCGGGCGGGGCGCGAAGCGGCGCGTGGCGGAAGATTGCTCCTGATGAAGTCGGCGCGATGATATTGCGGAAGAGACACGACAGCGCCAAGGGCCTCGCCGTCATGGCGCACGATCTTGTCACGACGCCGCTGGCGTTGGGGCTGGCGCTTTATCTTCGCTATCCCGGCAACGCGCCGGTTCAGGTTGAAGCGCTGGAATGGGTCATCCCGCTGTTTACGATTTACGCCGGCGTGGCCTTTCGTCTATTTCGGCTTTACGAATCGAAATGGCGCTTCGCGTCGTTGCCCGACCTGTTCAACATTTTCCGGGTCGCCAGTCTTCTCGCCATTTCCTTGCTTGTTCTCGACTTCGCGCTGGTTGCGCGCGGCATGGTCGCCTCGTTCGCCTTTGGCGAAAAGGCGTGTTTCCTTTACTGGGTGCTGCAGATGGCGCTGCTCGGCGGCCCGCGCATCGCCTATCGCTATTTCCGTTACGTGCAGGCGCGTCGGACCGGCCGGCGCGAGCGCGCGCCGTCGATCCTGGTGCTGGGGCGCAGCACGGAGGCCGAAATCGCGTTGCGTTCGATCGAGGAGGGCATGCGTCGCCGCTTCTTCGCGCGCGGCGTGCTTTCGCCTCGCGCCTCGGAGCGCGGCGCCTCGATCCGCGGCGTCCCGGTGCTCGGCGGCTATGACGAACTCGAGCGCGTCGTCAACGAAGCGACGGAGGAGGGGAACCCTATCGCCCGCCTGATATTCGCGCCGAGCGAATTCACCTCGGGCGCGGAATCCGAGCGCGTGGTGGCGACCGCCAAGCGTCTCGGCGTCGCGCTGTCGCGTTTGCAGACGATCGAGTTTGGCGGCGCGTCGGCGTTGGCCCCCATCGAGATCGAGGATCTGCTGTTTCGCCCGAGCGTGGAATCGGACCTGACCAGTCTGCGCGCCTTCGTGAACGCCAGGCGCATCGTCGTGACCGGGGGAGGCGGCTCGATCGGCTCGGAAATATGCGCGCGCGTCGTGGCGTTCGGCGCCGCCGATCTGCTCGTTCTCGACAATTCCGAGCCCGCGCTGTTCGCCATCAGCGAACAGCTGGAGGCACTGAACATGCCGACCCGGCTGCGCGCCGCCGTCGCCGACGTGCGCGATCGCGCGCGGCTGATGGCGTTGTTCGAACAATTCCGTCCGGATGTGGTCTTCCACGCGGCGGCGCTCAAACAGGTGCCGCAACTCGAACTCGACTGGGCCGAGGGCGTCAAGACCAATATCTTCGGCTCGGTCAATGTCGTCGACGCGACCGCCGCCGTCGGGGCGGCCGGCGTGCTGATCTCGACGGACAAGGCCGTCGACCCCGTATCCGTGCTCGGCGCGACCAAGCGCTTTTCGGAAATGTACGCCCAGCTCGTCGATGGCGAACGCGCCTTGCGGGCAGGCGGCCCCCGGCTGATTTCCGTCCGGTTCGGCAATGTGCTGGGCTCGGTCGGCTCGGTCGTGCCCAAGTTCAAGGCGCAGATCGAACGGGGCGGCCCGGTCACCGTGACCCATCCCGAAATGGTGCGCTATTTCATGACGGTGCGCGAAGCCGTCGATCTCGTCATCTCGGCGGCGGCCCATAGCGCCTCGCCGGCCGGATACGGGGCGACGCGGGCGTCGGTCTACGTGCTCAAAATGGGTCAGCCGGCGCGCATTCTCGATCTTGCGGAAAAGATGATCCGCCTTGCCGGCTACGAGCCGCGCGTCGACATCGACATCGTGTTCACCGGCGCGCGGCGCGGCGAGCGGTTGAACGAGATTCTCTTTTCCGGCAACGAGCCGGTCGTCGACACGGGCGTCGACGGCGTCATGGCCGCGCAGCTGGCGCCGGTCGAGCGATCCTCGATGGCGCGCTGGCTCGCCGAATTGGCGAGCGCCGTCGAAAAGGGCGACCGCGCGGCGTCCGAGCGCGTCTACAGCGAGGCGATCCTCAATTTTCGCGTCGCCGCTTCGGTGACCGACCTGGCGGCCCGCCGCGCCTCGCTCGGCGCGTCCGGCGGGTAGCGCCCCGTTTCGCCCGGCGGCGGCCGCGAAGCGAGGATCAGCTGGTTTCGATGATCCCTTTCTTCAGAATGATATTGCCGTAGAGGCGCCGCTCGCCCGTCGCGACGATCGCGAAGCACTGGCGGGCGCGTCCATAAAACTTGTAGCGCTCCAGCTTGTGCAGCTTGAAATTCGGTCCCTCGTGCTTGGCGATCAGCGCGCGGAATTCGCCGAAAATCGGCTGCTCCTTGGATGGTTTGCCGACCACCTCCATGCGCACGCAGGCGTCGGGGACGAACGAGTCGAGGGGCAGGACGGTCAGAATGACGTCCATCGCCTGCGGCGCGCTGAGGGCGTCCAGGCGCAGGACGCGAGGCCCCGCCGATTGAGCGGGATAATTGGCGTCGACGATGACGATTTCATCGCCGTGCCCCATCGCGCGCAGCACGTAAAGCAGATCCGGCGTCAGCAGCGGATCGATGTTCTTGAGCATGCCTACTCACCTAAGGTTGTTGCCGATCGAACGATCCGACGGGCCTACCGCGGCGTCGGCGCGTCGGCGCGCATCAAGCCCGCCGCCTTCAGGTCGCGCCAAAGCGCCGGCGGGATTTTCGCGCCGATCATTTCGGCGTTGCGGCGAACCTCGCTTGGCTTCTGTCCGCCCGGTAACACCGAAACGATTGCCGGATGGCCCAGCGGAAAGCGAAGCGCCGCCTCGGCCAGCCTGACGCCGTGCGCCTTGCAGACCGCCTGAATCCTCGCGACCCGCTCCAGCACCTCGGCGCTCGCCGGGGCGTAATTGTAGAACGCGCCGCGCCGGGGGCCGGTGGCGAGAATGCCGGAATTGAACGGCCCGCCAATCGCCACGCCGATGTTTTTCTCCACGCAATAGGGCAGGAAGCTTTCGAGCGCCTGCTGTTCGAGCAGCGTGTATCGGCCCGCCAGAAGAAACATGTCGAAGTCGCCCGCGCGCGCCAGGTTTTCGGCGACTTCCCATTCATTGACGCCGGCGCCGATCGCCTTGATGGCGCCGGCGTCGCGCAGCTTGATCAGCGCCTTGTATCCGCCTTCCATCAATTGCTTGATGCATTCGTCGGAGGCCGCTTTCGTGCCATGCGTGAACACGTCGACGTCATGGGCGTACACGATGTCGATGCGATCGAGGCCCAGGCGCTCCAGCGAGAATTCCAGCGAACGCATGACGCCGTCATAGGAATAGTCGAAACGCTCGCGACGCGACGGCGTCTCAAAAAAAGCGCCCGGGCGCGAACGGTCCTCCGGCGCGCATAACTCCAGGAGACGGCCGATCTTGGTCGAGATCAGGTAGGAATCGCGTGGTTTGGCGCGCAGAAAGCCGTTGAGCCGGGTCTCCGACAGGCCGAGGCCGTAAAGCGGCGCCGTATCGTAATAGCGGCAGCCGGCGCTCCACGCCGCGTCAAGCGTGGCGCGCGCATCCTTCTCGGTCAGAGGGCGATAGAGATTGCCGAGCGGAGCCCCGCCAAAACCAAGCTCGGTGAACTGCAGTTCGATCCCCGAGCGCGTCTTGAGCTTCCGCTTCCTCATATTGCGCGCGCGCGCGTCCACCGTCATCGCCGCGTCCCCCCGGATAGTCGAATGCTCGAGCAACAATGCGCCGAGAGGGGAGGCATCATAATTGACGCCGCCGACCCGTCAATCGCGCATTGCGCTCCAGACGCGCGCGGGCTTGCAAAATAGAAGTCGGATGATCGATAATGCCGGCGCCGACAGGCCGTCCCAACAAGAGACGGCGCGATCGTTGGCGTTTCCGGGAGGAGCTGGGTTATGCGCGAATTTTCTTTGATGACGGCGGTGGTGCTTGGCGCGCTGGCGAGCGCGAGCGCGGCGAGCGCGCTGAGTTTGACGAGCCCCGAAGTCAAGCCGAACGCCAGGATCGCCGACGAGCAGGTGTTCAACGGCTGGGACTGCACGGGCAAGAACGTTTCGCCGGCGCTCAATTGGTCGGGCGCGCCTAAGGGCACGAAGAGCTTCGCCATTAACCTTTACGACCCCGACGCGCCGACCGGAAGCGGCTTCTGGCATTGGGTCGCTTTCGACATTCCCGCCGATGCGACTTCTCTCGCCAAGGGCGCGGGCGATCCAAAGGCGCCCGCGATGCCGGCCGGCGCGTTGCAAGCCCGAAACGACTTTGGCGACGCCGGCTATGGCGGCCCCTGCCCGCCCAAGGGCGACAAGCCGCACCACTATCATTTCAACATATTCGCGCTTGACATCGACAAGCTTGGCGTCGATGGAACCGCGTCGCCGGCGGTTGTCGGCTTCTATGTGCATTCGCACACGTTGGCGAAGGCGACGCTAAGCGGTGTTTGGGGCCGCTGACGCGACGATCGGGTTTCGGCGCGAATCCGACGCCGAACCCGGCCGGCGCGCCCGCTCAATGCTCGCCGTGCGCGCTGCGGATGCGCCACGTGATCAGGGCGACCGCGAGCACGACGAGCGGCGCGGCCGCCCCTGTGGCGAGCGACGGGTCGGGGCCGATTCCTAGATCCCTCAACCCCTTGAACGCGTAGCCCAACAGGCCGACGATGTAATAGCTGATCGCGGCGACGGAGAGCCCTTCGACCGTCTGCTGCAACAGCAATTGGAGACGCGTCCGCTCGTTCATCGAAAGCAGCAGATCGCGGTTCTGGCGTTCGATCTCGACGTCGACGCGCGTGCGCAGCAGGTTGGCCGCGCGGCCGAGCTTCTCCGACAGGTCGGCCTGCCGCGCGGCCATCGTCTGGCAAGTGCGCATCGCCGGCGCCATGCGGCGCGACAGAAAAGACGCGAAAGTCGAGAATGCGCCGACCGGCTCCTCGCCGATCGCCGCGAGGCGCTGCTGGACGAGGGTGTCGTACGCCCGGCTCGCGCCGAAGCGGAAGCTCGACGCCGCAAGATCCGCCTCCAGCTCCGCGGCGAGCCGGGTCATTTCGTCGAGCAGCCTGTCGTCGGCGAGCGCGCTTTCGGCGGCGTTCATCGTGTTCAGGATGCCGGTCAGCGCGTCTTCCACCCCCTTGACGCGCGGCGCGCATCGCTGGGCTTCCGGCAGGCCAAGCAGCGCGAGCGTTCGATAAGTCTCGATCTCCAGCAGCCGCTGCGTCAGCGCCCCCGCGCGATTGCGCGTCAGGCCGCGGTCGCGCACGATCAGATGCACGAAGCCGTCTTCCGCCAACCGAAAATCCGTCGCCACCAGCGCCGCCCCGCGTCCCATCGTCGAGACGACGAGCGAGCTTTCGTCGAAGTTTTCCTCGATCGCCGGCGCCAGCGTCTCGCGCTCCAGCGAAAGCGCGGCGCTGACCAGCAGCGGCCCCGGCTGCGGCAGGCTCGCCATGATCGTCGCGGCCAAGGCGCGCGCGGTTTCGAAGCTTGCCGCCGCCGCGCCCTCGACAATGAACGTATAGGTGGTGAACTCGCTGTGCTGCTCCCATCGCAGCGCAAGGTCTTTCAGGCTGACGTGATGATGTTTGGCGCCGGCGCCGGGCGCCGCGACGCCGTTGTTCGCGCAAAACGCGGCGATCGCGCGCCGGTCGGCCGACGATTGGGCAGGATCGGTGGTGAAAGCAAAATGCGCGAACTGCGCCGGCGTCTCCACCGGATGGAACGGCCGCGAGTGTATTTCCTGCAGGACCACGTCGCGCAGCGGATGCGCCTCGAAGGCGGGCGGCGCCATGCCGGCGCTCTTGTCCGAACGAGGCTCCTGTTCGGTCGGCCCCGGTTGTTCCAATGAAAGGTTCGCCATCGCGCGCACCGCCAGGTTCGCTTAAGCAGCCTTGCGTGGCGAAAGCTGCGATTGAATATGTTCAATTCAGGCAAGATCGACGCCGGTCAAGATTCAACAGACGAAGCAAGCTCGCCAAGGCTGCTTCGGGCGACGTCGGCGCCGGCCGGGCGCTTCCCGACAGGACCGGCAGATTGGCACGAAACGCCAGCGGTTTGAAGGCGCGCGCGCCGAGGCCTTGCGCCGCGCGGCGATTGGCGGCAGATTCGCCGAGCAACAAGGAGAATGCGTCATGGCGTCCAAGCTCGAACAATTGCGCGCGATGAGCACGGTCGTCGCCGACACGGGCGATATGGAGGCGATCCGCAGTTTCGCGCCGACGGATTCGACGACCAATCCGACGCTGATTCTCAAAGCCGCGCAATTGCCGGCTTACGCCCAACTGATCGAGGAGGCCGTGGCCTGGGGACGCAAGGGCGCCGCCCCGGTCGGCGCGGTCGCCGATCGTCTCGCCGTCAACTTCGGCGCGGAGCTGACGCGCATCGTGCCCGGCCGGGTTTCGACCGAAGTCGACGCGGACCTGTCGTTCGACACCGCCGCGACGATCGCCAAGGCGCGCGCGCTGATCGCCGACTACGCCAGCCGCGGCGTGCGCCGCGACCGGATTCTCATAAAGATCGCCGCGACCTGGGAAGGCGCGCAGGCCGCCGCGGTGCTGCAAAAGGAAGGGATCGACTGCAACCTGACGCTGATCTTTTCGCTCGCCCAGGCGATCGCCTGCGCCGGCGCCAGGGCCTTTCTGATATCGCCGTTCGTCGGCCGCATCCTCGATTGGCATGTCAAGAACGGCGGCGGCCCCTACACGGCCGAGACCGACCCCGGCGTCGTTTCGGTGCGCAGCATCTACGCCTATTTCAAGGCCTATGGAATTTCGACGGTCGTGATGGGCGCCTCGTTTCGCAATAGCGGCGAGATCGAAGCGCTGGCCGGTTGCGACCGCCTGACGATCTCGCCTCAGCTGCTCGACCAGCTGTCGAAGGACCAGGGCGTGTTGGTCAGGAAGCTGTCGCCGGACGACGCCAGAGGCGCCCCGCCGAAGATCGCGCTCGACGAAAAGGCGTTCCGCTGGATGATGAACGAGGATGCGATGGCGACTGAGAAGCTCGCCGAAGGCATAAGAACCTTCGCGCACGACCTCGCCGGTCTGCGCAGGCTCGTCGGCGCGCGGCTGGCGGCGGCGGCTTGAGGCGAAGGCGGATTTCATGCCGATCGTCGATTTCTGGTACGAATTCGCGAGCACCTATTCCTATCCCGCCGCCATGCGCGTCGAGGCGCTCGCCGCCGCGCGCGGCGTTGCGTTGAATTGGCGCCCGTTTCTGCTCGGCCCGATCTTTGCGGCGCGCGGCATGATGGACTCGCCCTTCAACCTCAATCCCGCGAAAGGGCGATACATGTGGCGGGACCTCGAGCGAATCTGCGCACGCCTCGCTTTGCCGCTGCGCCGTCCCGAACCTTTTCCGCAGAACAGCCTGCTCGCGGCGCGCACCGCGCTCGCGCTTGAGGATGCAAGGCGGCCCGAATTTTCGCGCGCGGTCTACGCGGCCGAATTCGGCGGCGGCGAGCCGATCGCCGAGCGCGCGACGATCGCCGGCATTCTCGAAGCGATGGGTCTGAACGCCGGCGACATTCTGGAGCGCGCGACAAGTGCGGAGATCAAGGACAGGTTGAAAAGCGAGACCGCGCTGGCCGAACGTCTCGGCGTTTTCGGCGCGCCCAATTTGATCACGGCGGACGGCGAGATATTCTGGGGCAACGACCGCCTCGAAGAGGGATTGGACTGGGCGATTCGCCTCGCGCGATAAACGGCGCAGGCGCGGATGAAGCTACGCCTGCGCCGCCGGCTGCGCGATCCAGGCCTCGACCGCGCCGCGGCCGCTGTCGCGCAGGCGCTCGAGAAAATCCCAGCCGAGATTCGCCGCGTTCTCGTCCGCCAGCCCTTCGAATTCATCCTGCGCGGAGATCCGGTCGATGCGCAGGCGGCTCAGCTTGGGCGTTGCGCTCAGGCTCTTGGCGAGCGTCAGCGCTCCGATCTCGGCGTTGAGGGTCGAGTTGAAGTTGATCTGGTCGAGCCGCTTGGCGATTTCGCGCGGCGTCGTCGGCAAACGCTCCGCCTTGGCCGGCGTCACCTGCACGACGAGCATGTTGTCGACGTCGGACGCCAGCACCAGCGGAATCAGCGGCGGATTGGCGACATAGCCGCCGTCCCAATAGGGTTCGCCCTCGACCTCGACCGTGCGGTGGATCAGCGGCAGGCAGGCGGAGGCGAGCACCATCTCGAGGGTCAATTCGGATTCACGAAATATCCGCAGATGGCCGTCGCGCACCCGCGTTGCGGCGATCAGCAGCTTCACGGGCGACTGTGCGCGAAGCCGCTCGAAATCGACCTCCTCGGCGAGCGCCTCGCGCAAAGGATTAAGGTCGAACGGATTGAATTGATGGGGCGCCAGCGAGCGAGCGAAAAGATTGAATCCCGCGCCCATCGTCGCCGAGGCCAAAGACGCCATCGGCAGGAACGACGCCGAATGGCTCATCCGTTTCCAGAATCGCGCGAGCCGCGCCCTGGCCTCCGCGCGGCCCTCGATCATGCCTGAGGCGAGCAGCACGGCGTTGACCGCGCCGGCGCTCGCGCCGCTGATCGCCTCGAACTGGATTTCATGCTCCTCAAGCAGCCGATCGAGAACGCCCCAGGTGAACGCGCCGAACGAGCCGCCGCCCTGCAGGGCCAGCGAAAGACAGTGCGGCGGCCATGGCGGCGCCTTGACGCCCATGAAAGCGCGGGCTTGCTGGATCAATCCCATCATCGAATCCCTGCCTTCGCCGAAGCGGCGCTAACGATCATTGTGCACTGCAATATGGGCGCTCGAATGTCGAGGATGATACTGGCGCGCCGCGCCGCTGCGCCCAAACGCCGCAATCAGAGATCGTTGGCCGGCGTCGGCGAGTCAGCCGGTCGTCCAAAACGGAAGGTGGTGGGAGGCAGCGGCCGCGCAGATGCGCGCAACTGTCTCGCTGGCCTGCCAGGCCGCCCAGAGCACCCTCGCCGGCACGTCGCGCACGCGCGTCCATTCGACCGATCGCGGATCGGCGCCGGCGATCAGCGCCCTCAGTTCCCGCACTTCCTCTTCGAGCTGGAAATTTGATCCAAACCGCTTGGTCTTGCCCTGCCAATCCGGTTCCTCGATGATCATGTCGCGTTGAAACGGCAGCCAGAACCTTGAGACGAGCAGCAGTTGCGGGAATCGACCGGTGAATCCACGGCGATCGACGCCCTCCAGCGCGCGGTCAATTACTTCGAGCGCGGGCTTGTCGACGTCGACGAGGCCGTGGATTGCTTGCGGACCGCCTTCGTCGGCCACTGCGGCGACATATCGTAGGAGCAAGTCGGCGCTTGTCGCTGCGTCCTCGCATGTCCAGAAGTCGCTCGTTTCGTCCCACGAAAGAAACTCGCCGAGCAGGCCCCGATATTTGATCGCGAGATGGTCGCGCCAGATGATGATGTCCTGTGCGGCCGGCGAGCTGAATCGGGCCGGCTCCACAATGTACCTGGCCCCCGGAATTTCCGGCAAAGGCCACGAGGGAGGAGGCGTGGTCGTGGAAGGGGCGGCCTCGTCAACGACGAGGTAGTTGAGTCGGTGCAATGCGGACGCCTGGTAGCCGACACCCAATGGTCCTGTCTCCCCGCTTCGAGCGCGCCTGAACGGCCCCACGCTTGTTGCGCGGCGGCTCTCTCGAACTCCTCAGAAGAACGCCTGCAACCCGGTCTGCGCGCGCCCGAGGATCAGCGCGTGCACGTCGTGCGCGCCTTCATAGGTGTTCACCGACTCAAGATTCTGCGCATGGCGCATCACGTGGTAGCCGCCCGCGATGCCGTTGGCGCCGTGAATGTCGCGCGCCGCGCGCGCGATGTCGAGCGCTTTGCCGCAATTGTTGCGCTTGACCAGCGAAATCATTTCGGGCGCCCAGTGGCCTTCGTCCATCAGGCGGCCGACGCGCAGCGAAGCCTGAAGCCCGAGCGCGATTTCCGTCTGCATGTCGGCGAGCTTCTTTTGAACGAGCTGGGCGGCGGCGAGCGGCCGGCCGAACTGCTTGCGCCCCATGGCGTAGTCGCGCGATCGGCGCCAGCAGTCCTCGGCCGCGCCCATCGCGCCCCAGGAGATGCCGTAGCGCGCCCGGTTGAGGCAGCCGAACGGTCCCTTCAGGCCGGAAACATTGGGCAATAGCTGGCTGGCGGGAACCTCCACGTCCTCCATCACGATTTCGCCGGTGACCGAGGCGCGCAGCGAAAGCTTGCCGTCGATTCTCGCGGTCGAAAGCCCCGTCATGCCCCTTTCCAGGATGAAGCCGCGAATCTCGCCGCGATGGGCCGACGACTTCGCCCAGATGACGAAAACGTCGGCGATCGGCGCATTGGATATCCACAGCTTGGAGCCGCTCAGCCGATAGCCGCCGTCCGCCGCCTCCGCTCTGGTCTTCATGGAGCCGGGATCGGACCCGGCCTCGGCTTCGGTCAGGCCAAAACAGCCGATCCATTCGCCGCTGGCCAGCCTTGGCAGATATTTCTCGCGCTGCGCTTCGTCGCCATAGGCGTAGATCGGATACATGACGAGCGAGGATTGCACGCTCATCATCGATCGGTAACCCGAATCGACCCGCTCCACTTCGCGCGCCGCCAGACCATAGGAGACATAATTGGCGCCGGCGCAGCCGTATTTTTCCGGCAGGGTCGAGCCGAGCAGCCCGAGCGCGCCCATTTCGCGGAATATTTCCGGTTCGACCGTCTCTTTTTCATAGGCCTCGACGATGCGGGGCAGCAGCCTGCCTTGCGCATAGGCGTGCGCGGCGTCGCGAATCTGCCGCTCGTCCTCGGTCAGTTGCGCGTCAAGCCGGAACGGGTCTTCCCATTTGAACGGGGCGGCGTCGGAATTCATGGGCGTCGGGTCCTGATCGGGCGGGCCGCCGGACGGAAAGTCGGCCGGCGGGGCCAAGCGACAGCTATGGCGGGGCCGCGGCGCGTTTTCAAGCGGGGTCGCCGATCGGCGCGCCGGTTCGCGGTCCCGCTTGCGCTGGCGGCGCCTTGACGGCATTGTGCCGCCCATGGCCGGAACCACTGACAGGACTTCAGCCGAACCGAGCGCCTTGGCGAATTTGGACTCTCGCTCGCGCGACATTTTCCGGCGCATCGTCGATTCCTATCTCGTCAGCGGCGAACCGGTCGGATCGCGCAACCTGTCGCGCCTGTTGCCGATCTCGCTGTCCCCCGCTTCCGTGCGCAATGTGATGCAGGATCTCGAAGAGTTGGGCCTGATCTACGCGCCGCACGTCAGCGCCGGACGGATGCCGACCGAACTCGGCCTGCGCTTCTTCGTCGACGCGTTGCTGGAGTTCGGCAACCTCACCAACGCCGAGCGCTCGCGCATCGACAAGGAGGTCAAGGCCGCCGCGGAAGGGCGCGGCTTCGAAGGCGCATTGACGGAGACGACGAGCCTGTTGTCGGATCTGACGCGCGGGGCGGGCGTCGTGCTGACGACCAAGGACAATGTCCGGCTCAAACATATCGAATTCGTCCGCCTCGAGCCGGAAAGGGCGCTCGCCGTGCTCGTCTCGGAGGACGGTTCGGTCGAGAACCGCGTCATCGACACGCCCGCCGGCATGCCCGCTTCCGCCTTGGTCGAAGCGGCCAATTACCTGAACGCGCGGGTGCGCGGGCGCACCCTCGTCGAGGCGCGCGCCGATATCGAAGCGGCGCGCCGGGCGGCGCAGAACGAGCTTGACAGTCTGACGTCCCGTCTCGTCGATGCGGGGTTGGCCTTCTGGGGCGGCGTGGAGGAGCAACGCCAGCAATTGATCGTCCGCGGCCAGGCCAATCTGTTGGGGGATCTGCGCGTCCAGGACGATCTCGAGCGCATCCGGTTGCTGTTCGCCGATCTTGAAACGAAGACAGACGTCATCGATCTTCTCCACCGGGCGGAAAGCGGCGACGGCGTGAAGATTTTCATCGGTTCGGAAAACAAGCTGTTTTCCCTCTCGGGGTCATCGATGATCGCCGCCCCGT
This sequence comes from Roseiarcus sp., assembly GCA_049517235.1. GTDB lineage: Bacteria > Pseudomonadota > Alphaproteobacteria > Rhizobiales > Beijerinckiaceae > Roseiarcus. Next base: position 12,987 of record JBEKSH010000006.1, read on the forward strand.
TGCGCGACGGCGATCGGAAAATCGCCGGCGTGCTGGGGGTCATCGGGCCAACCCGCCTCAATTACGGGCGTATCGTGCCGATGGTGGAATATACAGCGCGGGTGCTCGGGGACCTTATGCGGGTCCGCTGAAGCTTGGCCGAAGCGCGCGGGCGAGGGGGGCGTTCGGCCGGAAGCGCTCAACGAAGGAGAGAACGGCATGTCCGACTCAAGGGGGCCGGGGCGAGAAGTTCACAGCCTGGGCGGCGCGATTCATCGACTTCATGAAAAATGGGGCGCCATCGTCGCCTTTGGCGTGTTGCTTATCCTTCTCGGCCTGGCCGCCATGATGTTCTCGGTTTTCGCGACGATCGCCACGGTCACCATCAACGGCGTGGTTTTCCTGATCGCCGGCGCCGCCGAGATCGGCATCGGCATGCATTCGCAGGGCTGGGGCCGGTTTTTCCTCTGGGTGATCGGCGGCGTCCTTTACCTGTTCGTCGGCCTAGTCTGCATTTTCAATCCGGTTCTCGCTTCCACGGCGCTGACCTTGGTGCTTGGCGCGGGCCTGATCGCGGCGGGCGTCGTTCGCGTTTACCTCGCGTCTCAGCTTCCCGCCGAGCAGCCCCGCGCGATGGTGTTCGTGGCCGGCGCCGTCACGATCCTGCTGGGGCTGATCATCGTCACGCATTGGCCGGCCGATTCCATCTGGGTGTTGGGGACCCTGCTTGGCGTCGATCTGCTATTCAACGGCGCGGGTTGGGTCAACTTCGGCCTCGGGCTTCGAGCCCGGCGCTGACCAGCGCGGCGCGAAATGACGAATTTGGGGGGTCTTCGTGGGGCGGCGCTCGGGCGACGCCGCGTGAGACTCTTATTCTTCACAGGGAACCGACGATGACGAAATGGGTCTATTCTTTCGGCGGCGAGAAAGCGGAGGGGAGCGGGCGGATGCGCGATCTGCTCGGCGGCAAGGGCGCCAATCTCGCCGAAATGGCCAATCTTGGCCTGCCGGTTCCTCCGGGATTCACCATCACCACCGACGTCTGTTCGCGCTTTTACGCCGATTCGCGGAATTACCCGGAAGAGCTGGCGGGGCAGGTCGAAGCCGCGCTCGCGGCGATGGCGGAGCTGACCGGGCGCGCCTTTGGCGAGGCCGCCAATCCGCTGCTGGTTTCCGTGCGCTCCGGCGCGCGCGCCTCGATGCCCGGCATGATGGATACCGTGCTCAACCTCGGCCTCAACGACGCCTCGGTTGCGGCGCTCGCCGCGACGTCGGGCGACGAGCGCTTCGCTTACGATAGCTACCGGCGCTTCATCCAGATGTATTCCAATGTCGTGCTCGGCATCGATCATCATCGTTTCGAGGGGATTCTGGAGGAACTAAAGGAGC
>JBEKSH010000007.1:0-14292 GCA_049517235.1 Roseiarcus sp.
CAGTCGCCGCCTGCTGGCCGAGCAACTGGTCGATCGGCGCCTGGTCCTGGGCCGCGGCCTTGGCGTCCGGCGCCGCCGTCTTTGCTGCGTCGACCGGCGTTTTGCCGGGCTTGTTCTTGGGGTCCGGCTTGGGCCGCGACAGTTCCGCCGACCTTTCGGGCGTCACGATGATGTCGCTCTTGCCGACGCCGCCCAGCCTTTGCTCGGCTCCCGCCAGCGCGTCGGCCCAGCTTTGCCCGCGCCTGCGGCAGGAACAGGTCGAATCGACGCTCTTGCGGTATTTCAGCGCAGACGGCGAGTCGATATAGCGCGCGCCGTTGATCGAAACCGCCGTCTCGATATCGGCCGAAGGCGCATAGGTGTAGAGGCTCACGTCGGCGTTGGGACACAGGGCCCGGCACATGTCCTGCAATTCGTCGAGCCGGCTGCCGCCCGCCGAATAGGAGACCGGGAAGAAGCTGCCGTCGCACGAGCGCACGCAGACCGCCTTCGATCCGGCGCGCGCTTCCTTCTCGCCGTCCACGGTTTTCTCGTCGGGATTGGCGTCGGCCTCCGGCGCAAGCGGGACGGTCTGCACGTCCGACGGCGCCGGTTGGCTCGGGTTGCCGAACAGCGCTTCGAAAATGCCACGCGGCCGCGCCGGCGCCGCGCATTCGGCGTTGTAGCGGGCGACAAGTTGTTCGCGTCCGCCCTCCGGGCCGCCGGCGCGCGTCTGCAGTTCGGCCAGATTGGCCTGCATCCGCGAGAGTTGGGCGTTGATCTGCTCGCATTGGGCGGGCGGATCGCTGCCGAGGAACAGGAACTTATGGTTCTGGCAACCGATCGACCGCGCATAGACGGCCGTCCGGTCGATCTCGGCGCGCTGCTTTTGCGCCGCCGCTTCAAATTGCGCGCTTTGGCCATTGCCGCCGCGACCGGCCGAAACGATCGCCTGCTGAAGCCGCACGCATTCGCTGCTCTGCGCCTGCGCCGAACCGATCGCGGCCAAGCCGGCGAGAACGGCCACGCCCAATCCAATGATCGATCGCATCAATTCCCCTGATTGGCGACGGGTCGTTCCGGGCAATTCCGCCGCGCCGCCCTGACTTCGCGCGTTCCACTGGCGGCTTGATGGAACGACATTGCGGCGGCCCCATGGCGGCCCGACCACAGTCAAAACGTCCCCGGTGAAAGATATCTTAACTTTAGGCGATTTTCTCAGGCGACGCCATAGCCGGTCGGGGCGCCTCGCCGCGAATGCCCGGACGATCCTCGAAGCGGCGCTGGCGCTGAACAGGCGCGCGAACGGGGCGGCGGCGCGCTTGCAATCCCGATCCCGAAGGATACGAAGGGCGCAGCCTTGTGTGTCGTGGCGCGCGCTCCGCCAATCCTGACGGTCCAGTTGTCCAACGAGGGGGCAGTGATGGAGAGTTTGCCGGAGTGGCGCCAACTTTATGGGTTGCTGGGCGGCGCGGTCGCCGGACTGATCGGCCTCCTGTTCGTCGCCGTGTCGGTGCACGCGGCGGCGTTGTCGAGCGAACGTCTGTGGCACGTCAGGTCCCTCGCCGTTCACGCGTTGATCAGCTATCTGCTCTTGCTGATGCTGGCTGCGCTGCTGCTCATTCCCAACCAGTCCGCTCTTCGCCTCGGCCTCGAAATCGTCGCGCTCGGCGTGATCGGCATGGTCCGGCTGGCGCGCTTCGCGTTCCGCACCTTGAGGAGCAGCGTGCTTATCGGCGTGAGCAGAAATGATTGGCTGAGGACCTTCGCGGTTTCCGCCGCGACGGCGTTTGGCCTCGTGGCGATAGGGGTCGCGGTCGCGGCGGCAGCCGCCGCCTCGGCGCTCGACTATTCGCCGCTGGTCGCGGTCGGGCTGCTGCTGACGGCGGTGTTTACGTCATGGGATTTGTTGCTGCCGATTCCGGTTGGCCAGCGCACGGACGGTTCAAACTGAGCGCCGCGCGCCCCCTGATCGCCGATCGCGGCCGCGCAGGCTCGATCGTCAACCGAACGCCGACGGGTACCAGTCGGCGTAGATAAAATAACTTGAATCAATATATTACGGCCGTTTCGAGATCTAAGACATTCGGGCAGCGCTCCACTCGCTGGCTCCCCCAAAAAGCCGGCTATTGCAGCCGCACCACGACCGAATCCGTCGCCCCCTTGGCGTCGATCACCGAGACGCGGGCGAAGCCCGCGCCGTCGGGACGCCAGACGGCCTGCCGGCGCGCGTCGGGCTCGCCGATCGGCGCGCCATTGACGAACCAGGTGAGCGGCGGCGCGCCGCCGAGCGCCTTTAGGGAAAGCCTGGCGTCGCCGACGCCCTGGGCGAGGCCGAGATCGACCCGCGCGCCATCGGGCGGAAAAGCGATTTTCAGCGTTGGGATCGCTGTCGCCGCGATGATCTTGGGCGCGTCCTTGCGCAAATGGCGCAGCGGCGGCGGCAGATCGGCGCTCGTCGCGGCTCGGAGCACGCCCTTGGGCGCGGCGATCAACTGGACATCGCGCCCGAGTCTTGCGAAGGCGTCGAACAGGATCGGCGCGGCGGACTGGCGCCCGACCAGCCCCGGCACCGGCGCATTGTCGGGACGCCCGACCCAGACGGCGATGGTGGAGCCCCGGTCGAAGCCGATCGCCAACGCGTCTCGAAAGCCGTAGGACGTTCCCGTCTTGTAGGCGATGCGTCCGCTCAACGAATTGGCGGGCGGCGGCGCGCCGCGCAAAATGTCCTCGACATAATAGGCGGCGACCGGGTCGGTGACGCGGCGCGGCCCGATCGCGGGGCTTGCGTCAAGACGCTCGACCAGCGGCGGCGCCTCGCCGCCGCGCGCCAGGCCCGCGTAAAGCCGCGCCAGATCGGTCAGCGACACGCCGAGCCCGCCAAGGCCGATCGCCAGCCCGGGCGGCGCGTCCTTCGGCAAAGTGATGGCGGCGCCGGCGCCATGCAGCCGCGCCAGAAAGCGCGCCGGACCGAGATCGTCGAGCAGTTCGATGGCCGGCAGGTTGAGCGACATTTGCAGCGCGCGGCGCGCCGTCACCGTGCCCTGGTAGCCGAGATCGAAGTTTTCGGGCGTATAAGCGCCGTAGCGCGCCGGCCGGTCGAAAAGCACCGTCTCGGGATGCGCGAGCCCGCTCTCGAAGGCGAGCGCATAAATGAAGGGCTTCAGCGCCGAGCCCGGTGAGCGCGGCGCCCGCGTCATGTCGATGGAGCCGTCGCGTTCGCTCGACAGATAGTCGGCGGCGCCGACGCGCGCGCGGATTTCCCCGCTTGCATTGTCGATCGCCACGATCGCCGCCGAAAGCTTCGGGCCGAGACGCTCCGCGCTCTGGCGCGCCAGTTCCTCAAGCTTGGCCTGCAGGCGCGCGTCGATGGAGAGCCTAACGACGCGCGCCTGCGGATCGGCGGCGACGGCTTCCTCGGCGGCGTGCGCGGCGAGCATCGGGAACGGGCGCCGCTCGCTCGGAACGATCTCCCTTTTCGCCGCCTCCGCCTCCTCGGGCGTGATGACCGCGCGTTCGACGGCCCGCTCGAGCACCCGATCGCGCGCTTTCCTCGCGGCGTCGGCGAAGCGGTCGGGGCGGCGCGCTTCAGGCGACTGCGGCAGGGCGACCAGCAGCGCCGCCTCGCCGATGGTCAGGCGTCGCGGCTCCTTGCCGAAATAGGCGAGCGAGGCCGCGCGAACGCCCTCCAGATTGCTCCCGAAGGGCGCCAGCGCGAGATAGCGATTGAGGACGCCCCGCTTGCCGACCTGACGCTCGATCTGCCACGCGCGAGCCACTTGACGCAATTTCGCGGCGAGGCTGCGCTCCTCGCGCGGCTCGATCAATCGCGCCACCTGCATGGTCAGCGTCGAGCCGCCGGAGACGATGCGTCCTCTCTCGATGAGCTGCAGGCCGGCGCGCGTCAAGGCGCGCCAATCGACGCCGTCGTGCCGGTAAAAGCGCGCATCCTCATAGGCGAGCAGCATCGCGACATAGCGCGGATCGACTTCGCCGAGGTCGAGCGGCAGGCGCCAGCGTCCATCGGGCAAGGTGAAGGCGCGCAGCAGCCGCGCGTCGCGATCGACGACGATGGTCGATTCCCGCACCGGGGTCAGGTCGATCGGGCCGAGATTCTGCAGATATTGCGACCAGGCCGCCGGCAAGGCCAAGCCGAGCGTGAAAATCAGCGCGCCGGCAAGCCCGAACCAGCGGCGCTCGCGGTTCATTTTGCGACGACCTCGATCACGCCGAAGGCCGTGCGCCCGAACCGCTCGGGACGGTACATGTCTTCCACCGTGGCGGCCGGCCAGACGTATTTGCCGGGCGCGACCGCGCGCACGACATACGCGACGTTGAAGAACGCCGATTGGTTTTCCGCGCGGTCGAACCCCGCGACGAAGCGATCGTCGCGATATTCGGTGTGGGTCGGGTCGAGGTCCCTTTTCAGCCATGCGAAGGCGTCGACCGAGCCGGCGTCGACCAGGTTGGGATTGTCGATCTCCAGCCCGGCGGGAAGACGGTCGACCAGCAGCAGGTGCGCATATTTGGCTTCCGCCTCGGTCACTTTGAGCACGATGACGAAGCGGTCGTTCTGCGTGACGCTGCGCGCCTCGATCTTCGTTCCGTCCAGCTTGTAGAAGCTGCGCTCGAGTTCATAGCCCTGCGACGCCGCGGGCTCGGGGACGATCGGATTGCCGGATGTGGTGGTGACGATCCGCGCCGGCGAGGCGCCGGTGTTGACGATGGTCGCAAGGTTGCCGTCGAGGCCGAAACCGCTCCATTTGCGATACACCGCGCCGGTCTGCGCCTTGCCGTCGAGCGTGAACTGGCCGGCGGTCGCGTGCTCCGCCAGAGCCTCGGCGGCGAGCGCCATCCAATTGTTCTCCTGCGTGCTGGTGTATGTTCGTTCGCTGCGCGCGGAATCGACGATCCGCGCGGCGTCGCCGATCGGGTCGCCGGCGATTTCGCCCGACGCGAGATTGGCCTCGGCGAGCAGGGCGAGCACGCCGGCGCCGTCGCGCAGGCGCGAACCGTAGTCGGGCCGCGAAAAGCCGCTGTCGCGCTCGGCGCGCAAGGCTTCCAGCGCGGCGCCAAAGACCTTGCCGGCCCGCGCGCGATCGCCGAGCATGGCGAGCGCCGCGGCGATCTGCGCCTCGGCGAGCGGCGTCTTGAAGACGCCGAGCTTGGTGTCGGCCAAATAGCGCAAATCGCCGATCACCGGGCGACCGTTGCGGGCCAGCACATAGAGCGCATAGGCGAGCGGTTCGCCCGCGCCCTCGCCGGGATCGGCGGCATTGACGACCTCATTGCGCAGCCGATCGAGCGCCTGATTGAAGCCCTGCTGCGGCACCGCGAAAGAGCGCTCGCGGGCGCGGGTCAGGAAGTCGGACACAAACGCGTCGAGCCATAAATCATCGTCCTCGCCGGCTTTCCACAGGCCGAAGGCGCCGTTGGAATCCTGACGGTCCATCACGCGGTCGATCGATTGACGGACGCGTCCGTCGAGGTCGGGATCGATCGCCAGATGCTCGATCGAGGCGAGGCGATTGGCGTAGAGCAGCGGCATCGCGCGGCTGACCGTCTGCTCCGAGCAGCCATAGGGATAGCGCTCCAGAGCTTGCAATAAGGCGGGCGCGTCGAGCGCGCCGAACGGGGAGGCGGCGATCGACACCGATCCTGTGCCGGGGATGAAATCGGCCAGCAGATCGCCCGATATCGTTTCGCTGGCGCCGGCGGGCAAGGGATGGACCGCGCGACGATAGAGATCGGGCGCGCCGGCTTCGACGCCGAGCGCGAAATGCTGCGACACCTCCAGTTTGGGTCCGGTGAGCCGCAGGTCGAGGCTGGCGGTCCCGATGCCGGCCGCCGTAACCGGGATCGCCACGGAGGTGCGTTGATGGGCGTCGAGCCTGACGGTCCTGGTCATCGCATCGGCCTGCGCGACCAGCGGGCCATGGATGTCGAGATCGAGTTGGTAGTCGCCGGCTTCGCCTTCGACATTGTCGATGTCGACATGCATTTGCGAGCGGTCGCCTAGGCTGAGGAAACGGGGCAGGGTGCCCGCCACGACGACGGGGTCGCGCACGATCACCTCGGCCTCGGCGCTGCCGACCTTGGCCTTGGACCAGGCGGCGGCCATCACGCGAACCGAGCCGTTGAACGCGGGCAGGTCGAACGACACTTTGGCCTCGCCATTCGCGTCGACGCGCACCACGCCGGAATAGAGCGCGAGCGGCTGCTGCGTCGGCAGATTGCCCTCGACGCCGCCGCCGTTGTCGCCGCCCGAATGGATCGCCCCCGCCGAGCCGTCCATGCCGTCGACCAGCAAGCCGTAGAGATCGCGAATTTCGATCGGCAGCTTTCGCTGGCCGAAGAAGTAATCCTTCGGGTCGGGCGTGTTGAATCCCGTGATGTTGAGAATGCCGATATCGACCGCCGCCACCGTGACCTCGGCTTCCTCGCCGGGCGCGAGCCCCGCGAGCTTGATGGGCAGCGTCAGCGTCTGGCGCGGGCGCGCCATGTCGGGGGCGCCGAGCGACAGCTCGAGCTTGTGAGAGGCCTCGTCGATGCCGAACCAGGCAAGGCCGAGGGCGCGCCCAGGCATGCGCTTGGCCTTGGCGTCGAGCGGGCGATGGGTGAGCGCGACCGCGTAGGCGCCTGGGCCCCAATCCGCGCCGACCGCGAACGGGACGACGTTGTCGCCGTCGACGAGGTCGATATCGATGAATTGCTCGATCTTGTCGCCGACCACCGCGATCGTCGCCTTGCCGGCGAAGTGCGAGGCGATGCGCAGCCTGGCTTCATCGCCTGCCTTGTAGCTCGCCTTGTCGAGCGTCACGACCACATTGTCGGGCGTATCGGCGCTCGCCGAACCCGACCAGCCGACGTCGAACGTGATGCTAGTCTGGTCGCCGTCGGCTGACTTGATGTCGAGCCTGTGCTTGCCCCAGCCGACATTGGCTGAAATCTTCGCCGCCGCATCGGCCGGTATATCGACGGCGCCCTGCGCGATGCGCTTGGAGGACTTGACCGGCTCGTAGCTCCAATGGCCTTCCGAATTGTACCACTGGTAATTGCTGTCGATCTTGTACAGCGACCATTCGACGCCCTTGCGCGCGACGCGCGAGCCGTTCGGCGCGACGGCGATCGCTTCGAAAATCGCCGCTTCGCCTTCCGCCAGACCCTCGTCGAAATCCTTCTTGACGCCGATCAGCGTCGATTTGGCGCGCAGCGGCAGCGTGACGACGCGTTCGACCGTGCGCCCGCCGGGCTCGGCCACGTCCACGATGACTTTCACTTCGAGCGGCTTGGCCGCCGCGCCCTCGGGCAGGTCGACCGAAAGATCGGCATGACCCTTGGCGTCGGTCTGCAGCTTGTCGTTGAACTGGCTGCTGACCGCTGTGAATTCGTCGTCGGTCAACCCGCCGGCATAGCCCTTGTAGCCGGGAATTTCGGAACCCTGCACGGCCTGCAGCGTAATCTGGCCGGTGACGTCGAGCCCCGCGGCGGGCGCGCCATAAAGGAATTTCGCGTCGAGAGCGATTTGCACCGGCTCGCCGGGGGTGAGGATTTCCGCCGCCGGCTTGATCTTAACGTCGAGCCGCTCGGGGATATAATCCTCGAGCATGAATTGCGTTTCGCCGACGCTCGGACCTTTCGGGTCGACATAGGCGACGATTCGCCAGGAACCGGACTGCGCGCCCGCCAGCAGCGGCAACGCCAGGGAGCGTCCGCCAAGGCCCTGATCGGCGACGATCGCGCGCTTGTATTCGACGCCGTCGGGCCGGAGCGCGACGAGCGTTAACGGCAGGCCCGCCTTGGCTTCGCCGCGGGCGTCGCGCAGCAACGCCGTCACATAGACGGTTTCGCCCGAGCGATAGACGCCGCGTTCGGCGAACAGGAAAGCGTCGAGCGCTTTGGGAGCGTCGCGGCCGCTGACGCCGCGATCCGTCAGATCGAAGGCGTTCTGAATGAGGTTGAGGAAGCCGTAGTCGCCTCCTTCCGTCGCCGCCACCAGCAGGCCGGGCGACGATCCGCCTGTCCCACGCGACAGGCCCGGATCGAAATCGGCCCGCCCGTCGGCCCCGGTCGCCTTGGTCGCCAGTATTTCGTTGTTGCGCGCCACCAGCTTGACCTCGACGCCGGCCAGCGGCGCGGCCGTGGCGAGCGAGTGGACGATCGCATGCACGCCGTCGCCGCCCGACAGGGCGGTGAGGCCGAGGTCGGAAATAACCAGCCACTGCGTCGCAAGCGCCCCCTCGCTGTCGTCCTCGCCCTCCGGCTTGGGCGTCGCTTCGCCCTTCCACGGCCGCGCGGTGATGACATAGACGCCCGGATCGAGCTTGCCGACCGCCTCCAGAACGGGAAAATCGGTCACGACGTCCTTATTGAGCTCCGAGGCGACGTCCATCGAGCCGCTCCAGATCTTGACGCCGTCCTGATCGGCGATCTCCGCGGCGCGGGAGCCGCCGATGTCCTTGAGGAAATCGTCGCGCTGGACCGTCGCCAACAGGTTGCGGTCGCCGATGCGATAGACGTCGATCGCGATCTTGGCCGTATTCACCGTGACCAGCGGCGCGCCCTGCTGCCCCTGGCGCGGCAGCACGTAATTCTTGCCGGTGAAATGAACCTGCGGCGAGCGGTCGCGCACGTAGAATTCGTAATCGGCGTTCTTGAGCAGGGATTCGCCGACCGTCGAGGGCAGGCCCTGGCGAATGACGATGGCGTATCGCTCGCCATGTTTCAGGCCCTCGACGCAAAGCTGCTGTTCTTCCGTGCTGATGGCGCCGTTGGCCGCGCCCGAAACGGCGACATAGGGCGCAAAATCCGTCTTTCGCGCGAGCGGCTCGGAGAATTGGAAGCAGACGCGCGGCGCAGCCGAATCATTGTCGACCTTGTAGTCGGTGATGCGAAATCCATACTTCTCGCGCAGGTCCTCATAGGTCTTGCGGATGTCGAGGTCGTCATGCCGATCGAGGCTGGCGCGATAGGCGTCGAGCGCGGGACGCCACATTTCCCGGCGCGCGAAAAGATCGCCGAGCACGGCCAAAGCCTGGGCTTGCGGCCCCGGCGCGGTCAGGCGTTGATAGGCGGCGTAAGCGGCGGTCGCGCCGCGCTCGCGCAGTTCGTAGCGCTCGGGCGCCTGCGCCTCGTCGGCTTTCACCGCCAGTTGCGCCAGCGCGAGCCAATTGGCGGCGTCCTTCGGATTGCCGGCGATCGCCGCGGCGGCGAGCCTGCCGGCCAGTTTGAAATCGGCGCTCGCGCCGGCCGCTGCGGCCGCGTTGCGCAATTGCTCGGGGCTCTTGCCCTTGGTCAGCGCGGCGGCGCCGGCCGTCTCCTTGCGCGCCGTCTCGGCGAGGTGGACGGCGTCGCTGGCCAGAAAATCCCTTGCGTAGGGTTTGTAGTCGGCGGCATGCGCCGCCGCTCCCGCCGCCACCAACACCAGAGCCAACAGGGTGCGAAGCGCCGCTTGCATGGTTCGACCTATGCCTCGAGGAAAAAACAGCCCCGACGAGTCGTCAAAGGCGTCGAACAACTCAATTACGCCACCTGCGCCGAGCATGTGACTTTACGGGACGAGGAATGCTACCATATCGGCCATGCCGGGCGATTCAAAGGGCGAGCCCACCTCGCGCACTTTTAGCTGCGATTGTTTTTTCGCAATATGAGCCAAATCAATGCTGTTCAGGATTCAAGGCGCCAAGCGGGCGTGGAAAGCTTGCCTGGGGAGGGCTTGATGCCGAAATTTGTGACCCGGGCGATGCTGGGGCTGGCCGCGGCGTTGGCTATGGCCGCGCCGTCGGGGTTGCGTGCGCAGAGCGCGCCGGCGGCGTCTCCGAGCGTCGATGCGGCCTTCGACTCCCAGAAGGCGGCGTTCGACGCCTTGGCCGAGGCGGATCGCCGGGCGATTCAGGACTCGCTGGTGTGGAGCGGCCACTACCTGGGCGTCGTCGACGGCGTGTTCGGCAAGCGGACCCGCGATTCCATCCTCGCCTGGCAGACGAGCGTCAAGGCTCCGGCCAGCGGGCTGGTCGACGCCGCTCAACTGGCCGCGCTGACGGGCACCGCGCAGAAGGCGCGCGCCGCTGTGCGCTTTCAGGTTTTCACCGACGAAAAGACCGGCGTCAGGATCGGCGCGCCGCTGAAATTGCTCGACAAGCGAGTCAACGACGCCGGCGCGGCGCGGCTGATCAAGGCCGACGGCTCCATCGCGCTCGATCTTTCGAGCTTCGCCGGAAGCGACGCCAATCTGGGCAAGCTTTACACCAATCTGACCGCCGACGCGCCGGGGCGAAAGATTACGCTCAAGATCAGTCGTTCAGACTTTTTCGTCGTATCGAGCGAAGAGTCGGGCCGCAAAATGTACGAGCGCATGGCCAAGGCGCCGGCGGGCTGGCCGGACCCCACCGTCATCCGCGGCTTCCGGTTCGAGTATCCGACCGCGCAGTCGGCGGACCTCGACCGGATCGGGGTGGCGATAGTCAATTCGTTTGAGCCGTTCCCGGCGCCGGCCGCGACGACGGCGGCGGTTACGCCTCCCGCGCCGCCGCCCGCGAACCGGCCGTTTCTCGCCGCCACCGGGTTGATCGTCGCGCCCGGCCAGGCTTTGAGCGCGATCGCGCAGGCCGATTGCCCCAACGCGACGATCGAGGGAAAACCGGCGAAATTCATCCGCGAAGACCGGGAACTCGGCCTAAGTCTCATTGCGGGGGAATTTGACGCCGCCCCGACCGCCGCCGCCCCGCGCTTTGGCGCTTTGGGGCCCGACCTCGTCGCGCTGACCTATGTCGCGGACGAGCCCGGCGGGCGCATCGCGCTCGACGTGACCGCCGCTTCGCCGCTTGCCGCGGGCGAAGGCGAGAGCCGTCCGTTGCTGCTCGCGCCCCTGCCCAAGACCGCCGCCGGCAGTCCGGTTTTCGACCGAACGGGCGGTCTTGCCGCGATCATCGCGCCGTCGACCGGCGAGCCCAGGCTGGTCGCGGGCGTTGCGCCGCTCGCGCCGCACCGCGCGATCGACGCCGCCCAGATCAGGAGTTTTCTGTCGCTGGCGGGCGAGGCCGCCGCCAAGGGGGACGACGCGCCGCTCGGCGCCGGGCGGATCGCCGCCGCCGAGCGAGCCAATGTCGTGGCGATATCCTGCCGCCGATGAGCAGAGCCCGCTTGATGCGCGGCCCGCGGGTCCTCGTCTTCGATTCCGGCCTGGGCGGCCTCACCGTATTGGCGCGGATCGCCGAGGCGCGCCCCGACGCGGCGATCGTCTACGTCGCCGACGACGCCGCTTTTCCTTACGGGGCGCTTGGCGAGCGCGAAGTCGTCGCCCGCGTCATGTCGGTGATGGAGAGCCTGATCCCGCGCTACGCGCCCGACCTCGTGGTGATCGCCTGCAGCACTGCCTCGACCCTTGTCCTCGAACCGCTGCGACAGCGCTATCGCGCGCTGCCTTTCGTCGGCACCGTGCCGGCGATCAAGCCCGCGGCGGCCGCCTCGAAGTCGCGCCTGGTCAGCGTGCTGGCGACGCCCGGCACGGTCGCGCGCGATTACACGCAGGCCCTCGTGCGCGAATATGCGGGTGATTGCGAGGTCGCGCTGGTCGGTTCGGCGCGGCTCGCCTCGCTTGCCGAGGAATTCATGAAAGGCGTGGCCGTCGACGAAGCGGAGATCGCGCGCGAGATCGCCCCCTGCTTTATCGAAAGGCGCGGCAGGCGCACCGATTTGGTCGTGCTCGCCTGCACGCATTATCCTTTGTTGCGCGAACATTTCGCGCGCCTTGCGCCATGGCCGGTCGACTATGTCGACCCGGCGCCGGCCATCGCGCGACGTGTGGACGCCTTGCTGGGCCCCGCGGGCGCGCCGCCGCCGACCGGCGTGCGCGCGTCGGCCATTTTCACCAGCGGGCGCGAACCGGGGGCCGCCCTGCAAGGCGCATTGCTGAAATTCGGGCTGGTCGCGACGCCGTCCGACGCCGGCGCTTTCCAATTCGGCCGGCCTTGACGAACGAGGCTGGAGCGCCCCTTTCTTGGAAATGCAAACGAGGAACGTTCGATGCGCACCAGCACAGGCCAGCCAATTCGTCTCGCCGATTATCGGCCGCCCGACTATCTGATCGATTCAGTCGACCTCGACATATCGCTCAGCCGCCATCGGACGCGCGTCGTCTCGACATTGACGATCCGGCCCAACCCGTCAGGACGGGCGGGGGCTGCGCTGGCGCTCGACGGCGACGAGCTCAATGTGTTTGGCGTCGAAATCGACGGAGCCGCGCCGGACCCCGCCGCCTTGGCCGTCTCGCCGGACAAACTGGTTCTCGCCAACCCGCCGCCGCGACCTTTCAAGCTGCGCGTCGAGACGCAGCTCGATCCGGCCGCCAACACCAAGCTAATGGGGCTTTATCGCTCCGGTTCGGCCTATTGCACGCAATGCGAGGCCGAAGGGTTCCGCCGCATCACTTATTTCCTCGACCGGCCCGACGTTCTCTCAACCTATGTGACTCGGCTGGAAGCGAACAAGGACGAAGCGCCTGTCTTGCTGGCCAACGGCAATCTCGAGGCGCGCGGCGACCTGCCTGGGACGGACCGCCATTTTGCGATCTGGCGCGACCCGCACAAGAAGCCCTGCTATCTGTTCGCGCTCGTCGCCGGCGACCTCGCCCATATCGCCGATCATTTCATCACCGCGTCGGGCCGCAAGGTCGATCTGGGCATCTATGTCGAACACGGCCGCCAGGACCGCACGGCCTATGCGATGGATTCGCTCCGGCGCGCGATGTTGTGGGACGAGGCCGCCTACGGGCGCGAATACGATCTCGACGTCTTCAACATCGTCGCGGTGTCGGACTTCAACATGGGGGCGATGGAGAACAAGGGCCTCAATGTCTTCAACGACAAATATGTCTTGGCCTTGCCGGAAACCGCGACGGACGAGGATTACGCCGGCGTCGAGGGCGTCATCGCCCATGAATATTTTCACAATTGGACCGGCAACCGCATCACCTGCCGCGACTGGTTCCAGCTCTGTCTGAAGGAGGGGCTGACGGTCTTTCGCGACCAGGACTTTTCGGCGCATGAGCGCTCGGCGCCGGTCAAGCGCATCGCCGACGTGCGCGCGCTGCGCGCCGCGCAGTTCGCGGAGGACGCCGGCCCGCTCGCCCATAATGTGCGCCCCGAAATCTACCACGAGATCAATAATTTCTACACCGCGACGGTCTATCAGAAGGGCGCCGAAATCATCCGCATGCTGAAACTGCTGATCGGCGCGCCGGCGTTTCGCGCCGGGATGGATCTTTATTTCAAGCGCTGCGACGGAACGGCGGCGACAGTCGAGGATTTTCTCGCCTGCTTCGCTGAGGCGTCGGGGCGCGACCTCGCCGATTTCAAGCGCTGGTACAGTCAGGCGGGCACGCCGCTCGTGACGTTCCGCAGCGCCTACGACGAAGCCCGGCGCAGCCTGACGCTCGACATTGCGCAATCGATAGCCCCGACGCGCGATCAGCCGGTCAAGCTGCCTTTGACGATGCCGGTCGCCCTTGGCCTGATCGATGCGGCGGGCCGCGAGATCGCGCTCGCCTCGACAGACGCTAGCGCAAGCGAATTGGCGAGCGGAATCCTTGAATTGGCGAGCGATTCGCGGCGCGTGGTTTTCACCGGCGTCGCGAGCCGCCCGACGCTGTCGCTGATGCGCGGATTTTCCGCGCCGGTGCGCATCGACGACGATCTGACCGAGGGCGACCTGCTGATCCTGTTGCGCCACGACCGCGACACTTTCAATCGCTGGCAGGCGGCCCAGAGTCTGGCGACGCGGTGGCTGCTGCGCGCGGTCGCGGCGATTCGGGCCGGGCAGGCGCCGCAGATCGACGCCGATTTTGTCGCCGCTTATGGCGCGATCCTTGCGCAAGCCCAGGCGGGCGAGCTCGACGCCGCTTTCGCGGCCCAGACTCTGAGCCTGCCCAGCGAAGGGGACATCGCGCGCGAGATGGCGAGAAATGTCGATCCGGACGCGATCTTCACGGCGCGCGAATCGCTGCGCGGCGCGCTTGGCCGCGCGCACGCGGCCGCCTTGTCGCAGCTGCACGACGGCCTCGGCGGCGCGACGCGTTTCAGCGCCGACGCGGCAAGCGCCGGGCGCCGCGCCTTGCGCAATGTGGCGCTGTCGGCGCTGGCCGCCGGCAAGGCGCAGGAGGGCGCGCAGCGCGCGGAGCGCCAACTGGCGGGCGCCGACAACATGACGGAGCGTTTCGCCGCGCTGGCCGTTCTTTCGGTGTTGCCGGGAGCTGAGCGCGAGCATGCGCTCGAGGCGTTTGCGCGCACCCACGCCGCCGATCCGCTGATCCTCGAC
>JBEKSH010000008.1:0-13439 GCA_049517235.1 Roseiarcus sp.
ACCGGATGATTTTCCAAAGGAGGGCGAACGGCGTCCATTCGAATTCGATATGACCACGGTGCATTTCTTTGACTCTCAAACCGGCGCCAACATCGCCACGAGCGCGAATTGATCTTGCCGATCGATTGGCCGGATTTGGCGCGAAACCCAGCCGACTGACGGACAGGACGATGTTTTCGACTTCGCCAACAGGGAGGCGCGCCGCCAATGGCGACTATCGTTGACGTCGCACGCCGGGCTGGCGTTTCCATTTCCACGGTCTCGCACGCGGTCAACGGCACGCGGCGCGTGAACCCCGACACATTGAGCCTGGTTGAGGAAGCCATCGCCTTCGTCGGTTTCCGCCCTAACGCGCTGGCACGGTCGCTCAAGCGGGCGACGACCGATAGCGTCGGCATCGCAATATCCGCTATTTCCAATCCATATTTCACCGACACTATTTGCGCCATCGAAGCCGAATGCGCGCGGCTTGGCATGATGGTGTTTCTGTCGGACACTCAGGACGATGCGGCGCAGGAGCTGAAAGTCGTGCAGGCGCTGCATCAGCGCCGCGTCGATGGCGTTATTCTGGCGCGCTCATCCGACCCGGCATGCCGCGCCGTCGCCTATCTGCACGAGAATCGCATCCCCTTCGTTCTCGTCGACCGCCTGCTTTCCAATCGCTTCGACCAAGTTGGCGTGCAGAACAAGAGTTCGATGCAGCGTCTGGTCGCCCATCTACTGTCGCATGGCCACAAAAGGATCGGCTATGTCGCGGGGCATCGCGACTTTTCGACCACACGAGAGCGTATCGATGGCTATAGGGCCGCGTTGAAAACGGTGGGCATTGCCTTTAACGAAACCCTCGTGAGGCGCCCCGAGGGTCGGACCGATGCGGCCGCCGCAGCGACGGGAGAGTTGCTTGACATGAGTGACCCCCCGACCGCCATAGCCGCGGGCAACAACATGGCCCTGATCGGCGCGATGCACGCGCTACGCGAAAGGGGTTTGCGCGTGCCGGACGATATCGCGCTTGTCGGCTTCGACGATTTCGAATGGGCCGATTATTTTGAACCGCGGCTTACGGTCATTGCGCAACCTTGCCAGGCCATAGGTCGGGAAGCGGCGTCGCTGCTGATCGAGCGCATCGCCAAGGTCGACGGTAAGCGCAAGACGATCCGGCTGAAGACGGAGCTTGTCATACGAACATCCTGCGGCTGCCCGCAACTCGTGCATGAGAAGTGTCGAAATTGAATCCCCCGGCACGAGCTTTTGCACGCGCTGATCTGGCGGTTGTAGTCCGCAAACGCGGACTCCGGTGCGAAGTTTGAACTCCGGTAGACAAGGCGGTGTTGACCGCGGGCGCATCGAGAATGAGCGGCCGGCCGCATTGATTTGCACACAGTCCATACGCGTGGATTGACATGCGCGGTTTCCTGGAACGCTCGTCGTCAAATTGAGTTTGCTCGAATGCGGCCGACCTCGACAAGAAGCTGAAGTTCTGACGTCGGAAAAACCCGACGGCGTAAGTCGGGCGCGCCCCGGCTCACGCCTTTCCTGCTTGACCTTCCCGGTTCGAGCCGCTCAGGCGGCGGTGGCGCTGCGCGCCGCCGTTTCCCGCGCCACGCCCGCCTGTGACGCGGTCGGCGCCGGGTAGCGGCCGGCGCAATCGCCCTCGTAATAGCTCATTCCGGCATGGGTGAGCCGGCTCTGAAGGTCGAGCCATATTTCGCCGCCCAGAGCGCGCCAGCGACCGCAGAAGGCGTAATCCTCGCTCAGATAGGCGCCGCTTTGCGCGTCGATCGCGCATTCGAACAAGGCGTAAAGGTGGTCGGCCGTCGGCGTTTCGTTGGTCAGCGTATGGATCGCCTTGAACTTGAGTTCCGGATGGGCGGCGATCAGTCTCTCGAACACATGGCGCTTGATCAACTGAAATCCCGCGCCGGCAAATGTCGCGGTGGCGAAGCCGGCCTCATAGCGGAGCTGGTCGCCCGCGCAAATCTGCCCGACATAGGAGAGCCCGGCCGCCGCCAGCGGCTCGCCGTTGACCGCGCGCCTCGGAAGAGCCCGCCAGTCGATCTGCTTTAGGGGATAGGCGCCGGCGGCGAAATCCTTGTCGAGCCGCAGCAAGCGCAGGAACTGGTCGGGCTCGAAAGCGATGTCGGCGTCGACGAACATGAGATGCGTTGCGCGGGGATTGTCGAGAAAGCGGGAAACCAGCACGCTGCGCGAGCGGGTGATCAGCGAATCGCCGCCGAGCAACACGACATCCAATTCGAATTCGCCGCCGCTCGCCAGCTGCGCCAGCTTCAGGACCGACATCATGTAGCCCTGATTGACTAGGCCGCCGAAGCAGGGCGTCGCCACCACGACAAAAGGTTTGGACATTCTGGCTCTCATCCTGCGCGGCCGGCGCCCGGCGCGAATCGGAGGATCGCATTGCGCGGCTCGAGCGATAGGCCGCCAGCCTTTCGCGAGCCTTGCAGCGGGTTTCGCCGCACGCGGGCGGGATTGCGCGCGCGACGGCGGTTCGGCGCCGCGCAAAGGCCATTTACGCGATGTCAATCTGTCGGGTGTGCAATGAACGCGCGAGTCTCGGATTCACACTTATGCCGCGTATCTCAATACCGCCCCCCGACGAAAGCCCCGACGCGCAATTCCGACAGGTTTTGGCTGACGTGCGACGCGCCGCGACGCGCCACAGCGAAACGGCGCGAGATGACGCCGCGTCGGCGAATTCCTCCCCCAATCCGCTGGCGAACGCGATATTCCCGGTCGACGACAATCGAGCGGGGGCGACTGGCGGCGCGTCGCATTGGCATGCGGCGCTGGCCTGGATCGAAGAACAGGACGAGGCGACGGCGCTTGTCGAAGCGCAGCACGCCGCCGACGAAAGCGCGGAAGCGATTCTGGCGGAGCTGGGATTGACCGAAAGCCTCACTGACGAAGAACTCACCCGGTTGCGGCGCCTCTACATGTGGCGGAATCATCCCGACCGCCGTCGCGAATCGCAGCGAGCAAGCGCGACGCGGCGGGTGGCGATCGCCAACATGCTCGTCGATCGCGCCCGCTCGCGGCTCGTGGGCAACCGGCGGTCATAAGAACCCGCAAGACCTCTGCGCCATCGCCAGGCTTTCTAACCGTGTCGGCGTATTTGAAAAGGGCCGGAGGATGACACAGACGGGCTATTGGAGAGACCGGCATGTCGAGGCCGGCGCGGGCGAACCGGGCGACCGATCCATCGCCTTCCTGACGGCCATGGCCGCCTTTCCGCGACAGTTTCTTGCTGATCATCGCCGGGTTCCCGGATCGGTTCGGCCTTGCCAACGGCCCCCCGGCTTGGCAACGTCAATCGCGAAAATTTGTCCGCGGGAAGATTCGCGCCAATACCCCCCAGCCGGTTTTTTACCAGTCCGCCTGCATTGAATGGTCCGCCATGAGGTTTTTAGCGACGCCCGCGCTGCAATTGGCCGTACTTTTCTTGATTGCTTCCGTGGGCATGGCCGGCGCAATCGTCAATGTTCAGAGCCCCTTCGTCCTGTCGAGCTTCGTCGCGCTGATGGTCCTTGGCTTTGCCGGAATCGGGCTGGGCGAGCTGCGCGCCGACCCGGCGGATGCGGGGGGCGGTTCGGCCAATCCGGGCGCCCTGCGGAAAAGTCTTGAAACGAGAGTGCGGCAACTCGACCGCGAGCTGGCGACAATCGCCGATCTGATCCAGTCGCACCTCGAAGCAAGCGGCCGATATAGCGATTCGCTCGCGCAGGCGGGTCGCAGCCTGCCCTCGGCGGTCAACCCCGAGGCGGTTCGCGCGATCGTGCTTCGTCTGATCGAGGCGAACGAGCAAATGCAACGCGAGACCAGCGAACTCAGCGAGAGGCTTGAGAAGTCCCGGTCGCAGGTGGCGGCTCTGCGTTCCCGTCTGGTCGAGGCGCAGGCGATTGGCATGCGCGATTCCCTCACCTCCCTTGGCAACCGGCGGTCTTTCGACAGCAATCTGGCCAAGCAAATCGGCGAAGCGCGCGCGCAGAAAACGGAAATGTGCCTGGTGTTGGGAGACCTCGACCATTTCAAGAAGATCAACGACAATTTCGGCCATCCGTTCGGCGACCTGGTCCTGAAGTTTTTCGCGGAGCTATTGTTGAAACATATCAGGGACAGCGATATCGCGGCGCGGTTCGGCGGCGAGGAATTTGCGATCATTCTTCCGCGCACGATGCTGGACGGCGCAACGCAGCTTACCGAGCAGATTCGCAGCCGTCTCGAAGCACAGCAGTGGATGAACGCCCAAAGCGGGCAGCTTTTTAGCAAGATAACCGCGTCTTTCGGCGTCGTCCGGCTCCGTGAATCGGACGACGAGGAAACCTTGCTGAAGCGGGCCGATACGATGCTCTACGAGGCCAAACGCGCCGGCAGAAATCTCATCGTCGTCGAAGACAAGGCGTAACAACCCCCGATCAAGCGCAGGCGCGACGCGGCCGTCCGGTTGCTCGGCCGCCACGATTTTGCCCGAAGAGTCCGCAACTTTCCGCAACCAACTCTATTGCGGCGAGGTCTTCTTTCTCGGCGCGGCCGGCCCGGCGGCTATCGGCGTCTGCCCCGGCCATTCGAGCGCCGAGCCATTCTGGGTCAGCAGGACCCAGTGGTCTCCCCGCTTCTCGATTGCATTGACGCGGCCCAGATCGGGCAAGATGTCGCCGGCCCTGACGCGATGAAAGCCAGATTGGCTCGCGATCAAAGCCTCGCCGTTCGAAACATTGAGGAGCCTGTAAGGGGAAGACGGCGGCTTTGGATCAATGTTGCGCATCGGCGTCAGGATGAGATTGACCGGCCGGCCGGAAGCAGCTTTGTCGAGGATCGAACCTGTCGGCGTCGGGTCGATCGACTGCGGCGCGGGCTGGTTCGTCGCCTCCGCCACGACGGGCGCCTTGAGCCGGGCCGCGGTCACGAGTGAATGGCTGGGACGGGCGAAGATCGAAAGATACTCCATCCCGGCGATTCGAGGCGGCCGGTCGCTGTCGGCCAGCATGTATCCGGCAAAGGCCAATGAAGAGCACGCAATCGCAACGCCGGAAGCGGCGAGGAGGCGATCGACATTGGAGGCGCGCGCGAACTTGGCGGCTGGCGAGAAGCGTTGCGACGGCTTGTTGCGCGCGTCGTTCGAGGCGGCGATTTCAGGCATTTTCTTGACCGCACCTTCTTAAGGCGGAAGAGCCGAGGCGCCGAGATTACGGCGTTCTTCCGGGCTTTTCCGCCTTGTTGTCGGATTTCAGCGCCGTCGCCAGTTCCTGAAACGCATCGAGGCTGGGGCCGGACGACAGGACCTGCGTCATCGCCTCGTAGATTCGCGGCACGACGCTCACCGCCTGATCCAATACGGCGTCGGAACCGGCCTGATACCCGCCCATCAGGCGAAGATCGCGCGTTTCCTCATAGCGCGAGACCAGCGAGCGCAGTCTTGCGACGAGCTTTCGCTGCTCCGGCGTCCATCCGTAATCGGCAAGGCGCGAAATCGACGAGAGGATATTGACGGCCGGATAGCGACCCTGATCGGCGATCGTGCGGTCGAGCACGATATGACCGTCCAGCGTCCCACGAATGCTGTCGGCGACGGGATCGTTGTGGTCGTCGCCGTCGACAAGCACCGAGAAGACGCCGGTGATCGACCCGCCGCCTTCGAGGCCCGGCCCAGCCCGCTCGAGAAGCCTGGGAAGCTCGCTGAAAACGCTCGGCGCATAGCCGCGGGCGACCGCGGGCTCGCCGGCGGCGAGGGCCACATCGCGGGCGGCGTGCGCGAAGCGGGTCACCGAATCGACGATAAGCAGGACGGAGTCGCCGCGATCGCGAAAGCATTCGGCGATCGTCATCGCGGTCTTCGGCGCGAGGCGCCGCATCATCGGGCTTTCATCGCCCGTGGAAACGACGGTGATCGCCGACGCCCTGTTGCTGGCAAGCGTATCGTCAAGAAATTCGCGAACCTCGCGTCCGCGCTCGCCGACAAGGGCGATCACCACGGTGTCGAAATCCGGCGACCGCGCCAGCATCGCCAACAGGGAGGATTTTCCGACGCCCGATCCGGCGAAGACGCCGATTCTTTGCCCCGCGCACAGAGGGGAAAAGAAATCGACCACGCGAATGCCGCTCTTGATCGGCTCCTTGACGCGCGCCCGGCGCATCGCCGGAGGGGGCTCGGCGTCCAGCGGCATGATGCGGTCCCCCTGTTCGAGAGGCTGGTTCGTGTCGATCGGCCGGCCAAGCGCGTCGATCACCCGCCCCTTCCAGCTGGGGTGTGGAGAAAGCGAGAGATTCTCCGTGCGGAAGGCCCTTGTGCCGATCCCGGCGTCACACCGCGCGTCGAAGGGCTTGAGCGTGACATTGCCGCCGTCTATGCGCACGACCTCGCCGATCTGGGCGCGGCCTTCGACGTCGAGACTGACGCATTCGCCGAGCTTGAGGAAGCGCGAGAGCCCCGCCACGCGATAGTGCGACATCGCGACCTCGGTCACGACTCCCCCCAAGCGGACCGGCTCCAGGAATCGGTGGCCCCAGGTCACTGCGGCCTCAAGACGATCGAGCGCGTTCATGACGATAGGGTCCGCCTGTTCGTTTCAGATGGTTTGCACCGCCTGGTCCGCATCAGGCGCTGGACCCTAGCGTCTTGATAGCGTCTGTCAGCGACGCTTCGGATTTTTCCGTCGCGGCGGCGACGCCGTCGAAGGCCCGCGACAACGTGATCAGTTTGGTCATTTCCATGATCGGGTTGACGTTCGAGCCTTCCACGAAACCCTGGGCGATGCCGTTTGCGGTAAAGTCGAGGACCGCGGTGGCCGGCTTGTCGGGAATGACGCCCGAATTGTTGTAACGCGTCAGTTTTGCGTCGTCTTCGATCGCATAGAGGCCGAGCGCCCCGACCTGGGCGCCCTTCTGACTGATCATTCCGTCGCGCGAAATATCGGGGGGGCCGGCGGTTGCATCGAGAAGGATCGGCGCGCCGCCGGCGTCGAGGACGGAATAGCCGTTCAGCGTCGTGAGTTCGCCGCCTTCGGTGATGGTCATCCGGCCATCGCGGGTATAGACCGTTCCGGCCGGCGTCTTGACGGCGAGCCAGGCGTCTCCCTGAACGGCGACATCGAGCGGGTTGCCGGTCTTGCTGATCCCGCCCGTCTGGCGGGAGATGAAATCGGATCCGCCGCCCGCGAATGCGACGACGCTGTCGCCGGCCTTGGCCATTTGCGCCTCGAAGCTGACGCCGTCCGCCCGATAGCCGACGGTGTTCATGTTCGCGACATTGGCGGCGATCGTCTGCAGCCGCCGCTCCAGGGCGACCTGACCGGAAAGAGCGACGTAAAGCCCAGACTGCATGGGGAAAATCCACGGGTTGGCTGGCCAATCGGCCTGATGTTGCGAGCGGCGAACGTCCTGAACGCGCCGCCCGCGCACCCTTCCATGTTTGACTTGCGCGAAGCTGGTTTGCGCGGGCCAGCCTCACACAAGCTCAACGACGCACCTTACCGGGCCTAAAGGGGCGTCAGGAGAGGCAATTGAATTTCATCATCGGTCTGGTCATCGCCGTTGGCAGCATCCTTGGCGGCTACGCCGCCCTCGGCGGTCATCTCGCGGTGCTGATGCAGCCTTACGAACTGATCATCATCGCCGGTTCGGCGCTCGGCATTTTCGTGGTCGCCAATCCGTTGGCGACCATCAAGGACTGCGGGAAGGCGATCGGTGAGGCGGTCCTGGATAAGGGACCAAAGGGGCGCGATTTCTTGGATGTGCTCAGTGTTCTCCACGCGCTGATGCGGGAGTTGAAAGGCAAGTCGCGCAGCGAGGTCGAGAACCACTTCGAGAATCCGAAGGAATCGGAAATCTTCAAGGCCTTTCCGCGCCTCCTGGCGGACAACGACCTCGTCACCTTCATCTGCGACTATTGCCGCCTGATCATTATCGGCAACGCCAGGACGCATGAGATAGAGGCGTTGATGGACGAGGAGATCGAAACGATCACCTACGACCGGTTCAAACCCGTTCATGCGCTGAACTCCGTGGCGGACGGCTTGCCGGCTCTGGGCATCGTCGCGGCGGTCCTCGGCGTCATCCACGCGATGGGCGCGTTGGACCAGTCGCCCGAATTGCTGGGCGGGCTGATCGGCGCGGCGCTCGTGGGCACGTTCGCCGGCATCTTCCTGTCCTATGGGGTGATGTCGCCGATCGCCCAGAAGATCAGGGTCGTCCGCAAAAAGCAGCTGCGTTCTTTCGTTCTGATCAAACAGACGCTGCTGGCGTTCATGAATGGAGCGATGCCCCAGGTCGCGGTGGAATATGGCCGCAAGACCATTCCCTCCAAGGAACGGCCCTCGATCGACACGGTTGAAAACGAGACGATCGCGGGAGGCTCGTCGGAACCCGCGCTCAAGGCGGCGGCGTAATCATGACCGCAACGGAACAAAGCGCCTCTTCCCAGCAGCGCAAGAGCCACGATCCGCTGCTCGATCAGTCGGGCTTCGCGGTCGAGCGTTTGCCGATGCTCGGCGTCATCTTCGATCGGTTCGTCGGCAACCTGATCGAGGGTCTGCGTGTCCTGTGCCGAACAGCGACCGCCTTTTCGGTCGAAGAAATAGCGACGGCGAACCTGTTCGCGGTTCTGAAGGCGAGCAAGGGCTCCGTCGGCGCCGTCCTGCATTCCCCCGAACTCGACGCTCGTTCGCTGGTGATCGTCGATGAGGATTTCGTTCTCTCCCTTATCCAGATCCTTATGGGCGGCGACGCGAGCGAACAGCCGGAACAATCGAAGCGTCCCTATACAAAAATAGAATTGAACCTGCTTCAAAAAATCTCCGAACTCGCGGCCAGGTCGCTTCACAACGCGTTCGCCGGAATCGTTGAGGCTTCTTTCAAGCTGGAGCGTCAGGAACCGCTCGTCGATACGACCATTTTGGGGCGGCGCGACGCGCCCGTCGTTGTCGCGAGAATTCTTTTCCACGCGCTCGGCTTGAGCGGAAAAATGACCGTCGTCATCCCGCAAACGGCGCTTCTGCCGATCCGCCAAAAGCTGTCGCGCGAGCCGCCCGGCGAAAGTTCCGCCGCCGACCCGCGGTGGACAAGACAAATGCAGAATGGGGTGAGCCACGCCGAGATCCCGGTCAAGGGCGTGCTGGAGGAGATCCCGATGACGTTGGGAGAAATCGCCGCGATGGAGGTCGGGCATGTCCTCCAGCTGCATGGCTCGGGAATGGGTCGGGTCCGGCTCGAATGCGGCGAGCACGATCTGTTCTGGTGCAAACTCAGTCAGACCGAAGGGCGCTATACACTGGAGATCGAAGAGCCCATCCTCGAAAAGCGGGATATCCTGGAAGATATTCTCTTGACCTAGAGCATTTGTCGAATGGACGCCGGGCCGAGTGAACAAATGCGTCAAACAACGATCCGGGGTTTTGCTTCGGTCGAAATGAAAAGGGTTCGGCGCGCTGCGATGCTCGCCCCCTTTATTGAACCAACGGGAAGGTGAACTCTCCAATGTCCGACGTCGACGCCCCCCTCAGCCCTTCCGCCGCGACGAGCGCCGGCGCGCGAGAAAACGCGGGCAATTATGACACCATCCTGAAAATCCCGGTTACGGTTCAGGTGGTTCTGGGCTCCACGTCTATGCCGGTGGCCAGTCTGATGAAACTTGGACGCGGCGCCGTCATTTCGCTGGACCAAAGAGTCGGGGAGCCCGTCAATGTCATGGTCAACGGCCGCGTGGTGGCGCGCGGCGAAGTCGTGGTTGTCGACGAAGACAGTTCCCGCTTCGGGGTCTCGCTCACCGAAATCGTCACCTCATCCAGCGCCGAAAATGCGTCCTGACGGGAGCGACAGGCCATGTCCGTCAACTCGACTGTGCGAATTTCCACTCCCACGCGCAACCTGAAAGGCTCCGAGAAGGCCGCGGTGTTGCTTCTCGCGATGGGCAAGCCGGTCGCGGGACGGCTTCTGAAACATTTCGATCCCCTGGAATTGCGCAAGATCACGCTGTCGGCGGCGGAGTTGGGCGCGGTGCAGACGCCCGTTCTCGATGCGCTCGTCGAAGAATTCTGCGCCCATTTCTCCAATGGCGTCGACCTTCTCGGCAATGCGGGGGAGGCCGAGCAATTGCTGACCGGCGCGTTTCCGCCCGAGCAGGTCGCCGACATCTTGTCGGATGTCCTGGGCAGCTCCAATTCAGGCATGTGGGAGAAGCTGGTCGGCATTCCCGAAGACGTGTTCGCGGCCTATCTTCTCAAAGAGCACCCGCAGACCGCGGCCTTCATTCTCTCCAAAGTCAACGCTGGTTTCGCGGCGAGGATCACCACCCAGCTTCCCCGCGATTTTCGCAATCAACTGATGCGTCGCATGCTGGCTCTCGAACCCGTCGAGGAGACGGCGCTGCGCAGCGTCGAAGGCGTGCTGCTGGAGGATCTTCTGAACTCTTCCACGCGGCATAGCAGCGCCAGCCCGCATTCGCGAATGGCCGAGATCATCAACAAGCTGGAACCGGAGCAAATGGAGGATGTCGTCCAGAGCCTGACCTTGACCCGGCCCAAGGAAGCCGAAATCCTCAGGCGATTGCTTTTCTCCTTCGACGATATGCTCAAGCTTTCGGCCAAGGCGCGGGCGATCGTGTTCGACAAGATACCGACCGAGCGCGTCGTTCTGGCGCTCAGGGGGACCGAGGCCTCATTCCGCGACGCTGTACTTTCATCCCTCACATCGCGCGCGCGCCGCCTGGTCGAGAGCGAACTGGAAGCCGGCTCCGACGTGTCGCCGCGCGACATTGCGAAAGCGCGCCGGATGATCGCCGATCTCGTCCTCGAAATGGCCCAGCGCAATGAGATCGAATTGGCGCCCGCCGCCGAGCCCGACGCGGCTTAGTCTGGACCCGGCGCGCCAATGAGCGATGCACCCGACAAGGAAAGTCAGACTGAAAACGCGACAGAAAAGAAACTCAATGATTCCATCGAGCGCGGCGATGTCCCGACGTCGCGCGAAGTGGCGCTTTTCGCCTCTTTGGCCAGCATCCTGGTCGCCATGATTTTCTTGCTGCGCGAGGGGGCGCAGCGTCTGGCCGCCGCGCTTGTCTTGTTGCTGGACGATCCCGGGGGATGGCGGCTCGACAAGCTCGACGACGTGATGGCTCTCTACAGGCTGATTCTCACCGAAGTTCTCACGTTCATCACGCCGATCGTCAGCTTGCTGATTGTTGGCGGCATTGTCGCCTCGATGGCGCAGAACATCCCGCGCTTTGTGCCCGAACGCATTCAACCCGATCTGGGCAGGATTTCCTTCACGAAAGGATTTTCGCGAATCTTCGGTCTGCGAGGATTGACCGAATTTCTTAAAAGCGTCGTCAAACTCGCCGCCGTGGGCGCCATTGTCGCGATCGTCCTGAACGGCCAGCGGCTTGCGCTCGTCAACGCGATGTTCATCGACATCGGCGACCTGCCCGAACTTATCCTCAATGGCGCGACACGGCTTGTTTCGGCGGCGGTCGTCGCGACCCTGGTTATCGCCGCCGCCGATATTGTCTGGTCAAGGATCCATTGGCGTCGCGACCACAGGATGAGCCATCAAGAGATCAAGGAGGAAATCAAGCAGATGGAAGGTGACCGGCTCCTCAAGGCTCGCCTTCGCTCCATCCGTCTTGACCGTTCCCGCCGGCGGATGCTGTCCAAGGTGCCAAAGGCCACCATGGTCATCGTCAATCCGACGCATTACGCGGTCGCGCTGCGCTATGTCCGCAGCGAAGGCGGCGTGCCGATGGTGGTGGCCAAAGGCCAGGATCTGATCGCCCTCAAGATCCGTGAGATCGCTGAAAAAAACGACATTCCCCTCATCGAAGACAAGGCTCTCGCAAGGTCCCTGTATGAAGTTGTCAACGTCGACAGCATGATTCCCGCGGAATTCTATCGAACGATCGCCGAAATCATTCATTTGATCCAAACAAAGAAGAGCAGTTGGCCCATTGTTAGACACGGACAGCGCGCATGACGATCGAAAATTGCAAAAGGCACTTTCGGGTCCTGGAAAGAATCATCGCCGAGGGAATCGTCGACGTCGCGACCGAATTGCGGCTCGCCGACGTCTCCGATCTGATGCTTTTCATACGCAACGATCAGACGGCGAATATCGAGGATCTGGTCAACTCGTCGACCGAACTCTATTTCAAGAATGGAACGCTCAAATATGCACTGGTCGCAGGATGCAGCGTGCGCTGGGACGCCGCGCCGACCGTTCTGCTCGACATGGAATTCCGCCATGCCGCCGTGAGCGTGTTCTTCAGATTGGTGCTCAGCCAGTCGCGCGCGGCCGTCGAAATCATCGATGTCTTCTTCGACGAGAAGGGGCTTGACGCGGAGCTGAAGACGCAAAGGTTGATTGACGCCGTCGCCGACGCCAAACTGCCGGATCAAAGGGCGCAGGTTTCGCGACCCGCGGCCTGACGACGCGCCGCGCCCTGCCCGAACGGATCGGCGGGCTCGCCTCGGCCGTCGGCCCCACGCCAGCCTCGGACAAGATAAGTCGGATAATCCTAGACCAAGCATCGGCTTGCCCGGAGTTCGGCTTTGTCACCAATCTATCTTCTCGAATTGGCGTCGCAGCAGGCTCAATGGCTGTCGGCCCGCCAGAGGATCACGGCGACCAACATCGCAAACGCCAATACGCCGGAATACAGGGCCATGGATATCCAGCCGTTTGCCGACGTGCTGGACAAGACGCAGTTCGCCATGGCCGCGACTAACAGCGCGCACATGCTCCCGGAAGGCAATGACTCCACGGCGACTCGCCCGGCGGCGGCCGACACTTGGGAAACCTCATATTCCGGGAATTCGGTCAGCCTCGAACAGGAAATGATGAAAGAGGGCGAAATCAATCGCAGCTTCACCCTCAACGCCAACATCAAACGGGCGTTTCACCAAATGCTCATGCTCAGCGTGAAGTGACCGACGATGATTGACCCGTTGCAGGCCTCGCTGCAGATCGCCGGTTCGGGCATGGAGGTTCAGTCGATGCGCCTGCGCGTCATTTCCGAAAATGTCGCCAACGCGCAATCGACAGGCTCAACCCCCGGCGCCGATCCCTATGTTCGCAAGACGATCGCCTTTGACAACGAGCTGGACCGCGCCACGGGCGTCCAGACCGTGCGCGTCAAGCGCATCGGCCTCGACGATCAGCCGTTCAAAGTCGAGCTTGACCCCGGCAATCCGGCCGCGGACGAAAAGGGCTTCGTCAAGTTGCCGAACGTCAATCTTCTCATTGAACTGGCGGACATGCGCGAAGCCAACCGCTCCTATGAAGCGAACCTGCAGGTCGTCAAGCAATCCGGCGATCTGTCGTCAATGACCATCGGCCTCTTGAAGGACTAACAATGATAGACGGCATTTCCGCTCTCACGGCGTCCACGTCATCCATCGCTTCCCTGGGGGCCACGAGCGCCGCGGGTTCGAGCG
>JBEKSH010000009.1:0-12666 GCA_049517235.1 Roseiarcus sp.
ACGCCGTCGCCGCAAGTCCCGTGGAAGGGGACCGGCCATCGTCTGGCGGCATTTTCAGGCCAGGCGAACACCGCCTGGCCCGAAGAAGAGTTGAGGTCGGCGCCCGGCGCGCTGTTTCGCTTCCGCAGGAACAGGAAAGGCGCGAGCGCGGCGCTCGCCGCAATAGCGATCATCGCCGGCGCGATGGCGGTCGCCGCCGAGCGCGCGGCAATCGTCAAGGCGGTCCCGAATACCGCGCGCCTGTTCGCGGCGGTCGGCCTGCCGGTCAATCTGCGCGGCCTGGCGCTTGACAATGTGCGCACGAATATCTTCGATCTTGGCGACAGAAGAGTGTTGGTGATCGAAGGCGCCATTGTGAATTTGCGCGATTTGGCGACCGAGGCGCCGAATATTCGGATTGCGTTGCGCGGCGCCGACAAACGTGAGCTTTATGTTTGGACCGCGCCGGCGCCCAAGAGCAGGCTCGGGCCCGACGAGCAGGTCGCCTTCCGCACGAGACTGGCGGCGCCGCCGGATGGGGTCAGCGATGTCCTCGTCAAGTTCGCCTCCGTTGGAGACAAACTTTCTCCGATGAAAGATGGATTATGAGCGGCGCTCGACAAGTCAAGGTGTTGTTTGACGAACAGGCGATCGCGGAGCGCAACAAGGCCCTCGCCGTTGAGATCGCCGCGGTCAACCCGAAAGATCTCCTGGTCGTCGCGGTGCTCAAGGGCTCCTTCATGTTCGCCGCCGACCTGATCCGGGCGTTGCATCGCGTCGGCCTTGAACCGCACGTCGAGTTCATTCACCTGTCGAGCTATCTGGAAGGCACGGTCTCTTCGGGGGCGGTCCGCATCCTTAAGGACATCGAATCCTCCATAAGGGATCGCGACGTCCTGCTGGTCGACGATATTCTCGAGTCGGGGCGCACGCTCGCCTTCGCCAAGGATCTGCTGGTCGCTCGCGGCGCGCGGCGGGTGATGATTTGCACGATGCTTGAGAAGCCGGGCAAGCGGGCGGTGCAGATCGCCGCCGATTTCGTCGGCTTTGCCTGTCCGGATGTTTTCGTGGTGGGCTACGGAATGGATGTCGCCCATTCTTATCGGGAATTGCCGTTCATCGGCCATGTCGTTATGGAGGGCGAGTAGCGTATTGGTCGAGCGGCGAGGCGTCGATGTTTGAGAGTCGCTTTCAATCCTTCGCCAAGATTGGCGATGCGAAGGAGGGAGGCGGGCGCGCCGCGGCGTTGCGCGAGGAACTGAAGCGCCGCGACCTCGACGGTTTCCTTGTCCCGCGCGCCGATGAACACCAGAATGAATATGTGCGCGCTTCGGCCGAGCGGCTGCTTTGGCTGACCGGTTTTTCCGGCTCCGCCGGCCTCGCCGTGGTCCTGATGGATCGGGCGGCGATTTTTGTGGACGGACGCTACACGCTGCAGGCGCCCGAACAGGTCGACACCGCGGTTTTTACGCCGCTGCACCTAGTCAACGAGCCGCCGACGGGCTGGATCGAGCAGCATCTCAAACGCGGCGGCCGGTTGGGCTACGACCCGTGGCTGCATACGCCCGAGGCCGTCGAGCGCCTGGCGCAGGCCGCCAGAAGCGCCGGCGGCCAACTCGTCGCGGTCGAAACCAACCCGGTCGACGCCGTCTGGACCGATCGCCCCGCCGCGCCTCTGGGGGCCGTGACCCGGCACAAGCTGCGCTTTTGCGGAGAAAAGTCGCAGGCGAAGATTGCGCGGGTGCGCGCGCGGATGAAGTCCGCCGCCGCCCTGTTGGTCAGCGACGCCCATAATGTGGCGTGGCTGTTCAACATCCGCGGCGCCGATGTCGCCCATACGCCGCTGCCGCTGGCCTTCGCCATTGTGCCGATCGAGGAACGCCCGACGCTTTATGTTGACGGGCGTAAGCTGTCGCCCAACGCGCGCGTCTATCTGTCGGCGCTTGCCGATCTGGCCGAGCCGGATCGTCTCATCGCGGATCTCGGCGCCCTCGGCGGCCGAGGAAAGCGTGTGGCTTTTGACGCAGCCACGACGCCCGCGCGTCTGACCCAGGCGCTGCAAGCGGCGGGCGGTGCGGCGGACGTCGGCGCCGATCCGATCGCGCTGATGAAAGCGACCAAGAACAGGATCGAGCTTGAAGGCGCGCGGGCGGCGCAGTTGCGCGACGGCGCCGCGGTGACGCGCTTTCTGGCCTGGTTCGATCGCGAAGCGCCCCAAGGCGGGCTTACCGAGATCGCTGCGACGCAGGCGCTGGAGACATTCCGGCGCGAGACCGGCAAATTGAAGGACATTTCCTTTCCCACCATCGCCGGCGCCGGACCCAATTCCGCGATCCCCCATTATCGCGTCAGCGAAGCGACGAACCTGAAGATCGCGCGCGGCGTATTCCTGATCGACAGCGGCGGGCAATATGAAGACGGCACGACCGACATAACGCGCACCATCGCCGTCGCGCGCCCCACCGCTGAAATGCGCGACCGGTTCACGCGCGTCCTCAAAGGCCATATCGCGATAGCGCGCGCGGTTTTCCCCAAAGGCTCCAGCGGCGCGCAGATCGACGCGCTGGCGCGCCAGTCGCTTTGGGCGGCGGGGCTGGATTTCGATCATGGCGTCGGCCACGGGGTCGGGTCCTATCTCTCCGTGCATGAAGGGCCGCAACGCATAGCCAAGACCGGGGTCACGCCGCTCGCGCCCGGCATGATCGTCTCCAACGAGCCGGGCTATTACGCGGCGGGCCGGTTCGGCATCCGGATCGAAAACCTGATCGTCGTGGAGGAAAGAAAAATAGCCGGCGCCGAACGCGAAATGCTCGGCTTCGAGACGATCACGTTGGCGCCGATCGATATGCGCCTCGTCGAGCGAAGGCTCCTGGACCGCGACGAGGCTTCGTGGCTGGACGCCTATCACGCGCGCGTGCGCAAGGCGCTGGCGCCGCTCGTCGACGCGCCGACGCGCGCCTGGTTGAAGAATGCGACGAAACCTCTGGCGGCCGCCGCGAAATAGAGCGATTCAGCCTCGCGCCCGCGCGCGGCGCAATGTCAACTGCGCAGCTTTCGCAAGTGGGCGATAAGCCCCGCCGTCGAGGCGTCGAGCTTGCTCGTATCCGCGTCTGCTTGCGCGACGATCGGCGCGAGGCGTGAGGCGAGCTCCTTGCCGAGCTCGACGCCCCATTGGTCGAAGGGATTGATGTTCCAAATGGCCGCCTCGACGAACACTTTGTGCTCGTAGAGCGCGATCAGCCGCCCGAGCGTGCGCGGATCGAGCTTTGAATAGAGCAGCGTGCTGGACGGCCGGCTCCCCGAAAAAGTCTTGTGCGGCGCAAGCCGGGCGGCCTCCTCGGCGCTTTGCGCCTGCGCAAGCATGATCTTCGCCGCTTCATCCGCAGTGCGCCCGCGCATCAGCGCTCCGCCCTGGGCGAAGCAATTGGCGACCAGCAGATCGTGGTGAAAAGGGTCGGCGTTGGTCGGTTTCGCCGCGACAAGAAAGTCGAGCGGCGCGATCTCCGTTCCCTGATGCAACAGCTGGAAGAAGGCGTGCTGACCGTTGGTTCCGGGCTCGCCCCATATCACGGCGCCGGTCGCCGCTGTGGTCGGCGCGCCGTCGCGTTGAACGCTCTTGCCGTTGCTCTCCATCTGCAATTGCTGGAGGTAGGCGGGAAAGCGCGACAGCCGCTGGTCATAGGGGATCACCGCCTGGCTCGCATGGCCGAGGATGTTGCGGTTCCACACGCTCAGAAGCCCCATCAGCATCGGGATATTCCGCAGGATCGGCGCGTCCCGGAAATGCCGGTCGATTTCGTAGCCGCCGCGCAGGAATTCTTCGAACTGATCGGGCCCGATCGCGATGGCGAGCGGCAGGCCGATGCTCGACCACAGCGAGTAGCGGCCGCCCACCCAGTCCCAAAAACCGAAAACGCGTTCGGCGCCGATCCCGAATTGCGCGACTTTTTCAAGCTGCGTCGACACGGCGGCGAAATGATCGCTGACCGCCGCCTCGCCCAGCGCGCCGGCGATCCAGGCGCGGGCGCTCGCCGCGTTGGTCATCGTCTCCTGGGTGGTGAAGGTCTTCGACGAGACGATGAACAGCGTGCGTGCGGGATCGAGGCCGCGCACCGTGTCGGCGATGTCGGCGCCGTCGACATTGGACACGAAATGACTGCTCAGGTTGGCGGGGGCATAGGGCGCAAGAGCGCGCGTCGCCATGGCGGGCCCCAGATCCGAGCCGCCAATGCCGATATTGACGATATCGGTCATCGGTTGCCCGAGCGCGCCGCGCAGGCGTCCCTCGCGCACGTCCCTGGCGAAAGCGGCGACCTTGGCGCGCTCGGCTGATATTTCCGGCATCACGTCGCGGCCTTCGACCATGACCGGCGCGCCGGAAAAGTTGCGCAGCGCCGTATGCAGGGCGGCGCGGCGCTCCGTGGAATTGATCAGGTCGCCGCGAAACATCGCCTCGCGCTTGCCCTCGACATCGGCGGCTTTGGCGAGCGTCTCGAGACGAGCGAGCGTCGCGGGAGTGACGCGCTGTTTCGAATAGTCGAACAGAAGATCGTCATGGACGACATGCATCGTCGCGAAGCGCGCCGGATCCGCGGCGAACTCGTCAGCGAGGCGGCGCGCCAGAACTTCGCTGCGATGGGCGCTGAGCGCGCCTAAGGCCGCTGTAACCGCTGTTTCAACCATCTCGGCCTTCCTTTTGAGGCGTCGGCGTCCCATCTAACGGTCGACACGCGATGGAAATACCCAGGACGGCGGTGTGGGCGGAATTCGACCTTTCGCTTTTTCCCGCTTGCCTCTAATCGTGTCGACCTCAGTCCTCGTTCGAGCCCTTTCATATGCCGCCTGTTCTGCAATTGCGAGACATTCGGCTGACCCTTGGCGGCCAGCCGCTGCTGGATGGCGCGGAGCTCGCGGTCGCGCCGAGGGAGCGCATCGCGCTGGTCGGGCGCAACGGATCGGGCAAATCGACGCTTCTCAAGATAGCGGCCGGGGATATCGAGCCCGACGCAGGAACCCGCTTCGCGCAGCCGGGCGCGAGCATGCGCTACCTCCAGCAGGAGCCTGATCTTTCGGCATTCGACACCGCGCTGGCGTTTGTCCTTGACGGGCTGAGCGAAGAGGACGATCCGCACCGCGCGCGGGCGCTGATGGAGGAGCTTGGCGTCGACCCGGGCGCCAGGACATCTTCGCTTTCGGGCGGGGAGGCGCGCCGCGCCGCGCTGGTCAGGGCCCTTGCGCCAATGCCCGAAGTCCTGCTGCTCGACGAACCAACCAATCATCTTGACCTTCTCGCCATCGAATGGCTGGAGAAGGAACTTGCGCAAACGCGCTCCGCCTTCGTGCTGATCAGCCATGACAAGCGCCTGCTGTCCAATTTGACCGAGGCGACGGTTTGGCTCGATCGCGGCGCGACGCGCCGGCTCGAACAGGGTTTCGCGGCGTTCGAAGCCTGGCGCGACCAGCTGCTGGAAGAAGAAGAATCCGAGCGCCACAAACTCGACCGGCGCATCGTCATGGAGGAGCATTGGCTTCGCTACGGCGTGACCGCTCGTCGCAAGCGCAACATGCGGCGCGTCGGCGAACTCAGCCAAATGCGCAAGGAGCGGCGCGAGGCCCGGCGCGTCCAAGGCGAAGTCAAGATGACCGCGTCGGAGGCGGGCGCTTCCGGCAAACTGGTCATTGAGACGGACGGCCTGTCGAAGTCTTATGGCGGGCGCGCGATCGTCAAGGATTTTTCGATCCGCGTCGCGCGCGGCGACCGGCTCGGGATCATCGGCGCGAATGGGGCGGGCAAGACGACGCTGGTCAACCTTATCACCGGCGCCATCGCTCCGGATTCGGGAATGATCCGGCTCGGCGCCGGTCTGGAAATGGCGACTCTGGACCAGCGTCGCGCCAGCCTCGAGCCCACCACGCCGCTGGTCGATGCGTTAACCGGCGGGGGCAGCGACTTTGTCTCGGTCAACGGCCAGCGCAAACATGTCATCGGCTACATGAAGGACTTTCTTTTCGGACCCGAGCAGGCGCGCACGCCGATCGGCAAATTGTCGGGAGGCGAGCGGGGTCGTCTGATGTTGGCCCGCGCTCTGGCGCAGCCTTCGAACCTGCTGGTGCTCGACGAGCCGACCAACGATCTCGACATCGAAACCCTCGATCTGTTGCAGGAACTGCTCGGCGACTATCCCGGCACGATCGTCCTGGTCAGTCATGATCGCGATTTTCTCGACCGCGTCGCGACTTCCGTGCTCGTCAGCGAAGGCGAGGGCCGCTGGACGGAATATGCCGGCGGCTATTCCGACATGATCGCCCAGCGCGGCTTTGGATTGGTCGCGCCGGGCGCGCCTGTTTCAGCCAAAGCGCCGAAGGACGAGCATGGCGAGGCGCCGCCGCCGCCCAGGCGTCGATTGTCGTTCAAGGATAAGCATGCGCTTGAGCGGCTGCCCGCGCGTATCGCCGACTTGCGGGAGGAACTGGCGAGGCTCGATTCGCTGCTGGCCGATCCCTTGCTCCATGCGCGCGACCCAAAGACCTTCCAGCGCGCGTCGAGCGACTATGGGGTCAGGCAGGGCGACCTTGAACGCGCCGAGGAGGAATGGCTGACCCTGGAGATGCTGCGCGAAGAGATCGAAGGCTGAATGGAAAGAGGCGG
The DNA here is from genome assembly GCA_049517235.1 of Roseiarcus sp. GTDB lineage: Bacteria > Pseudomonadota > Alphaproteobacteria > Rhizobiales > Beijerinckiaceae > Roseiarcus. The sequence continues at coordinate 6,629 of JBEKSH010000009.1, forward strand.
TTCGGACGGACCGGGTTATACTCATTTCGCGATTTGAGGATAGTCCGCTGGAAAATCAACACCGCGTCCGCTATACTCATTTCTTGAGATGCGTATAACCCCGAGAAATCTGGATGCCGGCTCCTTCGCTAGTTGTGCAGACAACCTATGCCGAACTGCTTGAGCGCTGCGCGGCAGCAGCATTCAGCGACGCCTTTTCGGAACCGGGTGGTTTTGTTTCCAAGACTTCCAAGGGGCGTCGCTACTGGTACTTTCAGGCCGGAACCGGCGAGGCGCGCGCGCAGCGCTTTGTCGGCCCGGAAACGCCGGAACTGCTTGAGCGCATCGAGCGTCAGCGGTTGGTTCGCGACGATGAGCGTCAACGCCGTGCCCTCGTCTCCGCGCTTGTGCGATCGTTTGGCCTTCCTCGCCCAATTCCGCAAATAGGCAACATAGTCGAGGCGCTCGCCAAGGCGGGAGTGTTCCGGCTTCGCGGCGTCTTGGTGGGCACGATTGCATACCAGACCTTTTCGGCGATGTTGGGCGTCAAGTTATCGCCCTCGCTGCTGCAAACAGGCGACGTTGACGTCGCCCAGTTCCAAGACGTGTCGATCGCAATCGGAGACAATACAAGGCCGATCCTCGAAGTCCTCCGGGATGTGGACAAGACCTTTCGCGTCATTCCGAACCCTGCCGATAGCCGACGCGCGACGAGCTATGTGGCAAAGGACGGATTTCGGGTCGATTTTCTGACGCCCGCCAGAGGATCGGAGAGGGACAAGCCGCAGGCGTTGCCCTCCTTCAAGACCGACGCGCAACCCCTAGCGTCTTTGGATTATCTCATCTACGAGCCAGAGCCCGCCGTGATTCTACACAATTCGGGGATCTACGTTCAGGTCCCCGCCCCTCAACGTTACGCCGTTCTCAATTTTATTGTTTCTCGTCGCCTCGATGAAGGATCGGCGAAGCGCGATAAGGATCTTCGACAGGCCGAGGCGCTGCTTGAGGCGCTTGCCCAAAAAAGGCCACATGAGCTGAAACTTGCGTGGCAGGAAGCTTACGCGAGGGGCCCGAAGTGGCGTCAATTGCTCGCCGAAGGCATCAGTCAAATTGACGCTCGTGCGCGGGATTGGGTAGTCAAGGTCGTTGATGGGCGACGTTCAATGATCCCGGGGCTCGATCTAACTTTCAGCAATCCGCCTGCACGCTATGACCCCGTGCGGGATATCGTGACGTTCACCGGAGACGCGCTGGGCAGTCCCGTCGTTTGCGCGATCAGCCGGGAGGCGCTGGAGGATCACTTTGCTGCCGACGGCGTTGGCGAGAAGGGACGCGTCGAGAGCTTTCTCAGGAACCGATCGAAGATCGAACTGATGGCTCGGACCAAATACATGTCCTGGCCGGTTGACGAACCTGGCGCGCTGCTGGTCAAGACGATGGATGTTCCGAGGTTGCTGAGAGAGATTCGCGCCACGGCTTCGCGTCTCTCGCGTTCGGCCGGCGAATAGCGGACGAATCGGTATTGCGCCCTGTCGCTGATAAGCGGTTCTTGGCAAAAGGGTCTATGAGAGGCGTCAGGAGGACGCGCAATGCGGCAGGCGTGGCGTTGGTATGGGACGGGCGACAATGTCAGCCTCGACGATGTGCGCCAGGCCGGCGCGACCGACATCGTCACCGCGCTGCACGAATTGCCGCCGGGCGTCGAATGGACGACGGCCGCGGTGGCCGCGCGCAAGCGGTTGATCGAGGAGGCGCCGGGCGCCAGTCCGTTGCGCTGGAGCGTCGTCGAGAGCATTCCCGTGCCCGACGACGTCAAGCGACTGGGCGGGGCGGCGCCGGCCTCGATCGACGTCTGGATCGCCAGCATGGAGGCTGTCGCCGCCAACGGCGTCGAGACGATCTGTTACAATTTCATGCCGGTGCTCGACTGGACCCGCACCGACCTTGCATGGCCGTTGCCGAACGGCGCGCGGGCTTTGCGTTTCGATCAGGCGCGTCTGGCGGCGTTCGACGTTCATATTCTGCGACGCGCGGGCGCGCAGGTGGATTATTCGCAGGAGGCGCTTCAGCGCGCCCGCCGGTTGTTTGAGACCCTGACCCAGGACGAAGCCGACGAACTCACCCGCAACATCGTCGCGGGCCTGCCTGGCGCGACATCCGATTCGCTCGATCTGCAGGGCATGCGCGACAGGCTCGCGGCCTATGCGGAGGTTGGCGCGGAGCGCTTGCGCGGCAACCTGATCTGCTTCCTCGAACGCGTCGCGCCCGTCGCGGAGGCGCTCGGCGTCCGGCTGACATTGCATCCCGACGATCCGCCGCGGCCGTTGTTCGGGCTTCCCCGCATTGCTTCGACGATGCAGGACTATGAGACCTTGTTCGATGCCGCGCCTTCTCCGGCGAACGGCATCTGCTTTTGCACAGGCTCGCTCGGCGTCTCTCCTTCGAATGATCTGCCGGCGATGGCGCGGCGCTTCGCCTCGCGCATTCATTTCGCTCACCTGCGCTCGACAAGGCGGGAGGCGGACGGCTCATTCTATGAGAGCGACCATCTCGACGGCGACGTCGACATGATCGCGGTGTTGCGGGAACTGCTGGCCGAGGATCGGCGCCGGCCGCAGTCCGAGAAAATCCCGTTTCGCCCGGACCATGGCCACCAGATGCTTGACGACCTCAAGAAGAAGACCAACCCTGGCTATTCGGCGATCGGCCGGCTCAAGGGGCTCGCGGAATTGCGCGGCGCCATAAAGGCGCTGGAAGCCGTGGCGTAGAGAGCGTTCGATCGCTGACGTCGGGCCAAGCCCGCCTATGCCGGCATCGCGGTCTCCACAAGTTCCACCCAATAGCTGATGCCATAGGGTAGAGCCGCATCGTTGAAATCATATTCTGAATGATGCAGGTCGGCGGTGTCGCCATTGCCGATCCAGATGATAGCGCCGGGCCGCGCCTCCAGCATATATGAGAAATCCTCCGCGCCCATCACGGGCGGCGCGTCGGCGATCACGCGATCGTCGCCGGCGACCTTTCGCGCGACCGCCGTGGCGAAATCCGTCTCCTTGGGATGATTGCAGGTCGGCGGATAGCCGCGCACATATCGCGCCTCGACCTGCACGCCGAGCGCGGCGCCGACGCCTTGCGCGACCTCGGTTATTCTCTGTTGCGCGAGTTCGCGCGTCGCGCTCAACAGCGTTCGCGTCGTGCCGAGAAGATGAGCTGTTTGTGGGATGACGTTGAAGGCCGTGCCGGCGTTAAAGCGGGTGACGGAGATGACGCACGAATCCAGGGGATCGACATTTCGGGCGACGATGCTCTGGAGCGCCGTAACGATCTGCGCACCCGCAACGATCGGGTCGATGGCGATATGTGGCCAAGCGGCATGGCCGCCGCGCCCTTCAATATTGATCGTGAACTGATCCGTCCCGGCCATAAGAGGCCCCTTGCGGATGGCGAAACCGCCGACAGGCAGCCTCGGTCCGTTGTGCATGCCGAATACTTCCTGCACGCCGAAGCGCTCCATCAGGCCGTCCTCAATCATCGCCTTGCCGCCGCTATCGGCGCCGCCCTGTTCTTCAGCGGGCTGGAAGATCACGACGGCGGTCCCGGAAAAATTGCGGCTTTGCGCGAGATAGCGCGCCGCGCCGAGCAACATCGCGGTATGGCCGTCATGACCGCAGGCGTGCATCCTGCCGGGATTGGCCGATTGATAAGGCAGGTTGGTCGTTTCGTGAATCGGCAGGGCGTCCATGTCGGCGCGCAGGCCAATGGTTCGCACGCTGGGCGCGCAGCCGCCCCGGATGACGCCGACGACGCCGCTGCGGCCGATGCCGGTCGCCACTTCATCGCAGCCGAAAGCCTTGAGCCGGTCGGCGACGAAGGACGCGGTGCGCGGAAGGTCGTAGAGAAGTTCAGGATGCCGATGAATATCGCGGCGCCAGTTCCGCGCATCGGCGACAATATCCTGGATGGCGGGATTGATCGGCATGTGCGAGAACGCCAAAGGAATTTGCTTGATGGTGGCGGCGATCGGGTTAACGAGTCAATCGGTTTTCGACCCCTTCAAGACGTGGGAAAGCCGGGGCTCGCACGCAAGGCCGAACGCCTGTCCCGCCTCGTTCAGCGTTTTCGTCGCAACAGAAACACCGCCTGCTCCCCCAATAGGTTCCAGGCCCACCAGGGCAAGCTGACCTGCAAGGGCTGACCAAGGCTGTCGAGCGCGATGCTGGTTTCGATTTGCGCGTGGATCTCCCGCGTCAAAATGACAAAATCGCGGATCGTGCAGAAGTGGATGTTCGGCGTGTCGTACCAGGCGTGACCGAGATTCTTGGTCACCGGCATGCGGCCCTTGAACGCGATTTGCGCCCTGATTCGCCAATGCCCGAAATTGGGAAACGATACGATCGCGCGCCGCCCGATGCGCAGCATGTGCTCCATGACGATGCGCGGCTGGCGGGTCGCCTGAAGCGTTTGCGACAGGATCACATAGTCGAAGGCGTCGTCGGGATAGTCGGCGAGATCGGTGTCGGCGTCGCCCTGAATGACCGATAGTCCCTTGGCGACGCAGTCGTTGACGCCACGCTGCGACAGCTCCATGCCGCGCCCGTCGACAGCGCGCGTCTCGGCGAGCAGGCGCAACAAGGTGCCGTCGCCGCAGCCGACGTCGAGGACCCTGGCGCGCGTCTCGACCATTTCGGCGACCCGCACAAGATCAATGCGCGATTGCGGTGCTGCGGGGGTCAACTCTAGAATCCTGTCTTCATGCGATCGACAATGGCGGCGCCGGCTCGACGCCGCGCGCCCGCGCGGCGGCGTCGATGAACCCCTTGGTCGTGGCGAAGAGGTCCGGCACGTCGAGCAGGAAGGCGTCGTGACCTCTGTCGGTGTCGATTTCGACGAACGACACGGAGGCGCCGCTCGCGTTGAGCGCGTGGACCAGCGCGCGCGAATCGCTGGTGGGAAAGAGCCAATCGGAAGTGAAAGAGACGATACAGAATCGCGTCCGGGACGCCTTGAACGCGCGGGCGAGCGAGCCGTCGTAATCGGCGGCGAGGTCGAAATAGTCCATCGCCCGCGTCATGAACAGGTAGGAATTGGGATCGAACCTTTCGACAAAGATCGAGCCCTGATGGCGAAGGTAGGATTCGATCTGAAAATCCGCGCCGAAGGTGAAAGTTCGCTCCGCGCGATCTTGCAGCTTGCGCCCGAAGCGCCGCTGCAAGGCGGAGTCCGACAGGTAGGTGATGTGCGCCGCCATGCGCGCCACGGCCAGGCCCTTCGCCGGACTGACCCCTTCGGCGAGATAGCGCCCATTGCGCCAGTCGGGATCGGCCATGATCGCCTGGCGGCCGACTTCGTGAAACGCGATATTCTGCGAAGAATGCTTGGCGGAGGTGGCGATCGGCAAGGCGCTGTACACCCGCTCGGGATAGCTCGCCGCCCATTGCAGAACCTGCATTCCCCCCATCGAGCCGCCGGCGACACAAAACAGCATGTCGATGCCGAGGTGGTCGATGAGCATGGCTTGGGCGCGAACCATATCGGCGACCGTGACGAGCGGCAGATCGAGGCCATAGGCGCTCCCCGTCGCCGGATTGGTCGAGGCCGGGCCGGTCGTTCCCATGCAGCCGCCCACGACATTGGCGCAGATGACGAAAAAGCGGCGCGTGTCGATCGGCTTGCCCGGGCCGACCATCGTCTCCCACCAGCCGCTCTTGCCGGTCACCGGATTCTGATTGGCGACGTGCTGGTCGCCGGTCAAGGCGTGACAGACCAAGATCGCGTTGGATTTGGCGCGATTGAGGACGCCATAGGTTTGATAGGCGATGCTCAGCGGGGCAAGCTTGACGCCCGCGTCCATCGGCAACGGGCGATCGAGTCCCAGGCGAAGGACGAGGCTATGGGGCGCGTCGGCTTCGCTGGCACCATTCGCGAGATTCAGGATCGGCTCTCCCACGCGTTTGGCTCCTCGCGCTGACGTTCTGTTTGCCGAACAAGTCGTTTGATTTATAGAATTTCGCGCGAGCGCAAGTCAATGGCCGAAGGCGAAGAATGCGGATTTTGGCGAG
>JBEKSH010000010.1:0-16538 GCA_049517235.1 Roseiarcus sp.
ATCGAGATGCCAGACGCCTGCGGCTTCGCTCCACTTCTCGAGGCCGGCGTGCGTCGATGCATCGAGGGCGTTGCCCGTGCCCTCGTCCGCGACATAGAGGGTCGTATTATTGGCGAAGAACAGGCCGAATGGCGTATAGTTGCCGCCGGTGGCCTTTGCCGAGTCGGTCGGGAAACCGGACAGGATGCTGACCTTCGCCGCGCCCGCGGTCGCGGCGGTCGGCAGGGCGCCGTTTGGATTGCTCACCGTGTAGACCGTGTCGACGCCGTTGCTGCCGCTGCCTTTGGTGAAATACAGGTTGCCGTTGTAAAGGGTGAGACCCCTGAAATTGGAATCCTTGCCGGCTTTGTCGGCTTTGCCATTGAAGCTCAATTGATAGGTCGGGTCGATCATCTTCGAGTTCCGGGTCGCGCCCGGCGTCACCACTTCGAGACCCGTGCTCGTGGTCAGTTGGCTCGGCGTGCCCGATCCGTTATTGGAATTGCCGACCGTGTAATATTGGCCGTTCGGCGCGAGTACGGCCGCGCGGCCGTTGTTGCCGCCATAGGCGAGCGTCTGCGTCGCCGAATACGAGCCGTTGGCGCCGAGCGCGACGACCGAACGGTTGAACGCGTAAGTCTGGCTGGCGCCCGGCGCGAAGAAGCTGGTGACCGGGTTGGTCGTATCCTTGTAGGCGGTCGTATCCGAATTCGAGACGTCGAGCTTGCCGACGCCGCCGCCGGCATAGCCCATGAACGTGACGACGGGGCCGGCCTTGGTTTGCGCAATGTTCAGGGACAGTTCTGATTTCGAACTGAAGCTGGTCGAGACGATGCTCGGGTCGATATTGACCGTGCCGTTGACCTTGCCGGACGTGGCGTTGAGATCCTGGATCGTAATCGCCGAGGTGACTCCGAACGAGCCGTCGACGCCGGCGTTGTTGAACACGCTGGCGTAGCCGCCGCCAGCGGTCGCCGTCACCGATTGGCCGGCGTTCGCGCCGGGAAGCAGCGACGAGCCGGCGATCAGCCCGGCGACGGCGCCGATGTCCTGGTAGGTCGTGCTGCTGACCACCAGCGAGCCCCCCTTTATAAAGACGGTCGCGTCGGCTGTGCCGGCGGCCGTCGCGACGGCAAGCGCGCCGCATCCCGCGAGCAACACGCGACGATGCGCAGCAGACAAACGGAAAGATGAGATTTTTGACATTCGCCGAGCCCCAGCTGCGATCGCGGTTCCCCATGAAGCGATCGCTTAACCAAAAGTTAATTTACTCGGGTGACGGTCATGTGTCAGAGGCCGGCCCGGAGAGGATTTTCCGATCGGCAATCGGCGCGGCGTTTGAGGCCAGGGTCGGTGTTTCGGCGCAGCCGTGACGCATTGTCGCCGCCGGGGCGAGTCAGGCTGCGCCAGGCGATCCGGGAATTGCTGAATTTCTGGATTTCGGCCGGCCGGACGGGTTCTCGCGCCAATGCTGTTGTTTCGCCCCGCCGCCCGCCCTTGAGCCGCGCCATCGCCGCCTCTAAGCTCGCCGCGGCGCCGAATCGGCCCCCGCGACGACGAAAGTCCCGATGAGTCTTTCCAGCATGACCGGCTTTGCGCGGGCTTCCGGGGCGAGCGGACCCTGGCGCTGGGCGTTCGAACTCAAGAGCGTCAACGCCAAGGGGCTCGACCTGCGCCTGCGCCTGGCCCCCGGCTTCGATCGCATCGAAAGCGAGGCGCGCGCCCGGCTGGGCCGGGCGCTGGCGCGCGGGACCTGCTTTGCGACGCTGACCATGCAGCGCGAGGGCGCGACGCTGGAGGCGCGCGTCAACCTGCCCGCACTGGCGGCGATCGTCGGCGCGGTCAAGCAGGCGGCGCAAGATTCGGGGCTGGCGCCGCCGACGCTCGACGGCCTGCTCGCCATTCGCGGCATTGTCGATGTCGTCGAAGCCGGCGACGACGAGCAAACCCTCGCCGCGGCCTGCGCCGACGCGCTGGCCGGCCTCGACGAAGCGATCGAAGCGCTGGTCGCGTCAAGGCTCGCCGAAGGCGCCGCGCTCGCCGCGATCCTCCACGACCGGCTCGCCGTCATCGCCGCGCTGACGCAGGCCGCCGATCAAAGTCCGGCGCGGCGCCCCGAAGCCATCGCGCTGCGTCTCGCTCAATCGGTCGCCGCCCTGCTCGACGCCGGTCGCGGGTTCGACGAGAACCGCCTCTACCAGGAGGCCGTGCTGCTGGCCGCCAAGGCCGACATCCGCGAGGAGCTGGATCGCCTGACCACGCATGTCGCCGCGGCGCGCGAGCTGATCGGCAGCGGCGGCCCGGTCGGGCGCCGGCTCGATTTTCTCGCGCAGGAGCTCGCGCGGGAGGCCAACACGCTTTGCGCCAAGGCCAACGACGTGACGCTCACCGCGATCGGGCTTGATCTGAGGGCGCAAATCGAGCAATTGCGCGAACAGATTCAGAATATCGAATGAGCGAGCCCATGGCGATGCGGCGGCGCGGCCTGATGTTGATCCTTTCCTCGCCCTCGGGTGCCGGCAAGACCACGCTCACGCGCATGCTGCTGCAGGACCAGTCTCTCGATCTGACCCTGTCGATTTCGGTGACCACGCGTTCGCGGCGCTCGAGCGAGGTGGAGGGCATCCATTATCGCTTCATCACGGAGCGCCAATTCGAGGCGATGCGCGCGGCAGGCGACCTGCTGGAATCGGCCAACGTGCATGGCCATCGCTACGGCACGCCGCGCGCGCCGGTCGAAGCGGTGCTCGCGCAGGGGCGCGACATGCTGTTCGACATCGATTGGCAGGGCGCGCAGCAGGTCCGCAAGTCGTTGGGCGGCGACGTCGTCTCCATTTTCATTCTGCCGCCCTCGATGGCCGAATTGCGCGCGCGCCTCGACCGGCGGGCCGAGGATTCGGCGGCGACGATCGCCGCCCGGCTCGACAATGCGCGCAAGGAGATCGGGCGCTGGCGCCAATACGACTATGTGCTGATCAATGACGATCTGCAGCGCGCCTATGGCGAGGTCGTCGCGATCCTCGCCGCCGAACGCTTGCGCGAGCCGCGCGTCGCCGCCGGCGTCGACGAATTCGTCAAGCGCTTGCTGGCAAGCTGAGGCGCGCCGCGCGCGATCGGCTCAGCCGCAGAATCAGGCAGGCCGCCGCGACCGGGATCAGCGCGCTCCAGCTTCCCATCACGGCCATCGCCGCGCCGACCGCCCAAACGATCGACAAGACGTGTTCGATCATCCCGACGATCTTCGATTGCGAATGCCGCTGCAAGACCTTGCTGCGCCGCGACGGCGATTGGCGCCAAAGGTTGAGCAGCGCCGCCGACACGCTGGCGCCAAGCGTGAACAGCCCCGCCCAGAACGCGCTCCACGGCGACACCAGCGCCAGCGCGACGACAGGCCCGCAAAGGACGATCGCCACCGGGGCCAGAATCGCCTCGAGCTTGTGCCGCTCGATCTGGCCTGGGCTGACCGGCGCGGCGCGCAGGAGATCGGGCGCGTCTTCGCCCGACAGGGCGAGCCAGGCGAGCGAGCCGGCAAGTTGCGCGCCGACCACGACGATCAGCGGCGCGAAGACGACGCCTGGCGACTCTGTGGCGCCGCCGTTGCGCCACAGCACGAAGCTGACCGGCGCCATATAGACGACCTGCAAGGCGATTTGCGATATCAGCCAGGGATCGCGCAGGATGAGGCGCCGCTCCTTCGAGCGCATGGTCGCGCCGAGGCTGGCGCGGAACGCGCGCGGTTTGCGCCTGCGCCCGGACGGCGGGGGCGCCCCGGCGGAGAGGATCGCCGCGCGCGCAAAGCTGTTGCCCAGCGCGAACGTCGCCGCGGCGAAGACGGCGGCTGCGACGAGCATCCACAGGCCGAGCGCCTGGACGTCTCCCCCAGCCGCCCGCGCCGGCAGCGACAGCCAGCCGCGCCAATCAAGCCACCGGTATTCGGTCGACGATTGCATCGCTCTGGCCAACGACAGGCGCGCGCCCGGCGCAAGGGCGTAACCCTGCAGGCCGAGCATGAACGACGCTCCGACGACGGTCGCGGCGATCTGCGAAGCGCGGGATAAATGGCGAGCCAGTGAAAGTGACCGGCCAGCGCGTTCACATTGGCCAGGGGCAACAGAAGAATTGCGAACCAGGCGATGGCGTTCGCTGCGATCGCGACGGCTTTTGAGCCGAGCACCGCGCGCGCTGAAATCGGCGAAGCGAACAGCAGATCGAGATCGCCGCGCGCATAAAGCGCGCGCGTCGCGGCGGTCACCGCTTGCGCGACGATGCCGGGCACAACGAACAGCACGCCCAACCCGATGTAGGGGGATAGCCGGGCGTCGTCCGCGACTTCGCCATAATGCCGCAGCCCCCACCAGAAAAGCGCATGGAGACCGAGGATTGCGCCGGCGAGCATCGCGGCTTTGGCGCGCGTCAGGCCGCCAAGCGCCGCGTCGAAGCCGCGCCAGCTCTGGCGCAGATCATGGGCGGCGAGCCAGAAAAACGAGCCCGCTCGCAGCTTCATGCGGCGCGCTCGCCTGGCGCGGTAAGGTGGAGGAATATCTCTTCGAGGCTCGCATCATCGACGCCGCCGGCGCCGCGCAATTCGACGAGCGTGCCTTCGGCGATCAGGCGGCCGCGCTGGATGATGCCGATGCGGTCGGCGAGGCGTTCGGCGACCTCCAGTATATGGGTCGTCAGAATGATCGTCGCGCCTTGTTTCACGCGCGCGGCGAGCAGATCCTTGACCTGCCGGGCGATCGCGGCGTCGAGGCCGGTCAGCGGTTCGTCGAGCATCAGCAATTTCGGCTCGTGGACCAACGCGCCGGCGAGCGCGAGTTTTTGTTTCATGCCGCGCGAAAAGCCCTCGCAGCGCTCGCGCCGGTGCTCCCAAAGGCCCAGAGTCTCCAGCAGTTCGTCGGCGAGCTGTTGCGCGCGCCGAGGTTCGACCCCCCACAGACCCGCGACGAATTCGAGATATTCGAGCGGGTCGAGCTTGTCGTAAAGCGTCGGTTCGTCCGGCAGCCACGCCATCACTCGCTTGGCCTCGAGCGGGCGCCGGCGCGCGTCGACGCCGAAGACCGCTATCTCGCCGCTGTCGGGGGGCAGCAACCCCGCGACCATCCGCAGCGTCGTCGTCTTGCCCGCGCCATTGGGGCCAAGCAACGCGTAGAGCTCGCCAGCCCGCACCGTGAGGTTGAGCCCGTCGACCGCCGTCTTGGCGAAGCTCTTGCGCAGATCGCGCAAAATGAGCGCGGGCGGATGAGCGCCATCGTCGATTTCTCGCATCAAAGCCTCGCCTTTGGCGCTGACCTTAGACGCAGGCGCTTGCTTGCGGGTTAATGAGATTGGCGCAATGCCTGCGCCGCGCGCGCCAGAGCGGCGAAGCCGGCGATGTCGATTTCCTCCGCCCGGCGGGTCGGCTCGACGCCGGCGGCGCCGAGCAGAGCGCCAGAATCGACGCCAAGCGTCGCGGCGAAGGTTTTGAGAGACTGGCGCAGCATCTTGCGGCGCTGGCCGAAGGCGGCTTGCGTAGCCGCGGTCAGCAGTTTCAGTTCGCATGGGTCGGGCGCGCGGCGGGGGATCAATTCGACGACGCTCGACGTCACCTTGGGCGGCGGCGTGAAGGCGGCGGCCGGCACATCGAACAGAATGCGCGCCCGGCACCGCCAGCCCGCCAGAACGGCGAGCCGGCCGTAGTCGGCGCGCTCAACGGGGGTCGCGACAATGCGCAGCGCAACCTCGCGCTGAAACATCAGCGTCAGGCGATCGAAACAAGGCGGCCACGGTTCGCTCTCAAGCCAGCGCCCAAGCAGCGGCGTCGCGATATTGTAGGGCAGGTTGGCGCAGATGCGCAGCGGCGCCCCCTGGGCCCTCGCGGCCAGGGCGGCGAAATCGAGCGCGAGAGCGTCGCCGGCGATGATTTCGAGGCGGCCGGGCCAGCGACGGGCGATTTCCGCCAATGGCGCGAGGCAGCGTTCGTCGCGCTCGACGGCGATGACCTTCCAGGCGCCTTCGCTGAGCAGCGCGCGCGTCAGGCCGCCGGGACCGGGGCCGATCTCGATGACGGCGACGCCGGCCAGCGGCCCGGCGGCGCGCGCGATCCGGCCGGTCAGGTTGAGGTCGAACAGGAAATTCTGGCCAAGCGACTTTTTCGGGTCGAGTCCATAGGTCGCCACGACTTCGCGCAACGGCGGCAGGCCGTCGTGCGCCAGGCTCACGCGGCGGCGAGGCGCGCCGCGAGGCGCACCGCTTCGATTAGGCTCGCCGGGTTGGCCAGCCCCTTGCCGGCAATGTCGAAGGCGACGCCATGGTCGGGCGAGGTGCGAACGAACGGCAGGCCGAGCGTGACGTTGACGCCGGTGTCGAAGGCGAGAGTCTTGATCGGGATGAGCCCCTGATCGTGATACATCGCAAGCGCAACGTCATAGCGCCGCCGCGCCGCCGCATGAAACATCGTGTCGGCGGGATGGGGGCCGGTGACGTCGAGGCCCTCGGCGCGCAATTGGGCGATGGCGGGTGCGATCGTTTCGATCTCCTCGCGCCCGATCGCGCCGCCCTCTCCGGCATGAGGATTGAGGCCGGCGACCGCGAGCCGCGGGCGCGCGAGACCAAACCGCTTGCGCAAATCCGCCGCGACGATGCGCGCGGTGGAGACGATAAGGTCGCGCGTCAGGGCGCGGGGCACGTCGGCGAGCGGAATGTGGATCGTCACCGGCGCGACGCAGAGCAGGCTCGACCACAGCAGCATGACCGGCTGAGCGCTCCGCCCCCATTGGCGCGCCAGTTCGCCGAGAAATTCGGTATGGCCGGGAAATGCGAATCCCGCTTGGTAAAGCACATGCTTGGCGATCGGGTTGGTCACGACGGCGCTGGCCTCGCCCGATCGGACGTAGCCGACGGCTCGCTCGATCGACTCGATGGTCGCGCGCGCGAAGGAGGAATCGGGTTGTCCGGGCGCCGCGGCGGCGGAAACGCTGAGCGGAGCGACCGGCAACGCCCGCTCGAACGCTTCGACCGCGTCGGCGGGCCTGACGACGTCGACGGGAACGTCAAGCGCCAGCCGGCGCGCCGATTCGCGCAAAGCCGCGGGGTCGGCGATGATGAAAAACGGCGCGCCGACTTCCGCGCGCCGCAGCCAGGCGCGAAGCGCGAGTTCGGGACCGATTCCCGCCGGTTCGCCCATCGTCATCGCCAGAGGCAGGCGCGGCTTGGGCGTCGTCATGGCCGATAGAGCCGCCTTGGTTCCGTCGCAATCAAAGTTCGACTCCTCGGCCGCGCCGTTCTGCCTGCGATTCGCGCGCAACAGACCGCGCGCTTTAAGGCGTTGTGCCGAGCAAGCTGGAGATGTCGGTGCCCGTTTTGATTTCGCCCAACGTTCGAAGCGTCAGTTGCACGAGAATGGTCTGGTCGCGATAGGATGGCGTCGCGGCGACCGGATCGCTGAGGGTGTTCGTATAGCTGATCTTGAGCGACGTGCATTCGTCGTCGTAGCCGATCCCGAACCCGAAGTTCGTCGGATCGAACTTCGGCGTATGTTGTCCGGGCAAATCATAGAGGTAGCGCGACATGTCGAGGATGAGCGACCCGTTCACGTTCCAGTGATCGAGAAATTTGTAAGTGGCGTTGGTGACGATCCCTTCGCGTCTGTACAGCCAGCCCAGGTCCGGCTGCGCGTCGTAACGCGCATAGTCCACGCTGGTCGTCAGGCCGCGGAAACCGAGATTGGCGATCGCGTCAAGACGCGTCAGCCCAAAAGTCGTGCTGTCGAATTGTTGTTTCGACGTGAAAGAGAGGATGTCCTCGCTGAATGGGGCAAGCGTCTCGCGGGCGACGAAGTTCGAATATTGCTGGTCGAGGCCAGATTCCAATCCCGTGTTGGCCGCATCGGGCATTGCGAATGAATTGTTGCCAAACAGCTGAATGGATTCGCCGCCCACAACGTTGGCGTGGCCGCCATTGCTGAAGTCCGCGGTATACTGGGTTCCGTAGTTCACCCGGCCGCCGCCCTCGATCCGGTCGTATCCAGAATATTTGTTCCATTCGAATAAGTTTGTATCATCGAAGATAAGGCTCTGCGCGTCTTCGTTGGGTTGCAGCTTGGGCAAATACTCATTGGGTCGGATGATCACCTGCGCGATCGGCTCGATCACTTGTCGCCCGAGGAACGACGAAGACACGAACGGATAGCGGTAGTCGAGCCCGACGCCGGGCATCGCCCGCATGGTCGTTTCGTTATCCTGCCCCGCGAAAAAGGCGGGCTGGCTTGAATTGCTGATCGAATCGGTTATCGCGCCGTTGACGAAAGTGTAGGTTTGACTGTCGTTAAGTCGGGTCGTCTCGCCATCCAGTCTGGCGAAAGCGAAAGGCGTCCACACTTCGCCGATCGGGTCGATGAACTTGCGCTGCCATGAAACTTGCGCCGTCGCGCGCGCGTAATCGCCGGCAATGCCGCCCAGGAAGCATTTGCCCGGCGTGTACGAGGGCACGGTCGTGGGCAGGCCAGAGGGCAGGCCCGAAGGGAGGGTTGCGGGCAAGCCCGTGGGCGTCTCGCAAACATTGTAGAGACTATAGGCTGTATCGAGGGTCTGCGCGCCAACCGACTGAAAAACGGCGGCTGTGCGGTTGATATTGGTCACATTGACGTCGTAGGTCACCTCGCCGCCGATGCCGAAACTTTGCTCTGGCCGCAAGTCCGCCATCTTGTTGTAATCGAGGACGGGGACCGCCACCGGTTGCTGCTGCTGAAAATCGTATTCGGTCAGCCCCTCGAAATGATAGCCGCTCAGATCAAAGAATCCGCGATCGCCCTGGCCACGCAAATAGACGGAAGAAACGACGTCCTGGAAGTAATAAGTGCTCAGATCGACGTTTCTTAAATGATAGTCGTTCCAGTAAAACTTGTCCGACAATGCTGTTATATCCCACCCGTACTTCCATTGCTCGTTGATATAGAATTGGCCCTTCGATTCCAGCGAGCCGCGCCACTGGCGGTCGCCGGCCCCATAGGGCGCTGACGGGAACGCTGCGGGGTCCTGTTGGTCTATGCCGGTCACGCGAATGTTGTAGGCGCCATTGGCCAGACGGTGGCGCCATTCCACATCGCCAAACAAGCCTTGCTGGCTGAAATACGTCGGGTCGACCGTAAGATCGTAGTTGGGCGCGAGATTGAAAAAA
Source organism: Roseiarcus sp. (assembly GCA_049517235.1). Lineage (GTDB taxonomy): Bacteria > Pseudomonadota > Alphaproteobacteria > Rhizobiales > Beijerinckiaceae > Roseiarcus. The sequence continues at coordinate 9,136 of JBEKSH010000010.1, forward strand.
TACGGAATGCCGACGCCGCTGCCCAGATACGAACCGTTGATATAATGGGGGGTGAGGAATCCGCTCAGGCGGTTCACCGTAGGGTCCGGCGCGGAAAAATATGGAAGATAGGCCACCGGAACGCCGGCGATTTCAAGCTGGGCGTCTTCGTAATAGACGACATGGGTCTGTTGATTGTGAATGACGCGAACGGCCTTCACTTGCCAGAGCGGCGGCCTTTCGGGGTGGTCCTTGCAAGGCTCGCAGGCGGTGTAAGTTCCCTTTTCATAAACCGTGGTGTCGCCGTTGGAGCGCTCGGCGCGCGGCGCGGTGAAACGCGTTTTGTCGGTGGCGATCGCCTGGACGCTTTCGATAAAGCCGTCCCGGAAATTGTCGGACAGATCAAATCTCGTTCCATAAGTGACATCGCCCCGCTCGTCGGTCAGCTTGGCGTGGCCTTCGGCGTAGACGCGTTTCGTATTGCGGTCGTATATGACGCGATCGGCCTCGAGAATGCGCCCCTGGTAATAGAGCTGCGCATCGCCAACCGCCGATACGGTGTTCTTATCCTTGTCGAAGACGAGTTCATTGGCCTCGACAATCATCTTGTCGGGCTTTTTGGCGGCGACTGTCGGCGGGGCCGGGGCGGCGCTTGGCGCGGGGGCCGCAGCCTGAGCCTGGGCTTGGGCCGGAGACGCGGCGCCGATCGCCAGCAGCGCCGCGCATAGAAAAATAGCAACTGCCGGCGCCACGCCGCGCCGCAGTCCGATCTCCGGTTCAGGAGGGCAGGCGAACCGGCCCATCAACCATCCTCCTGATGCAACAGCACAAGCACTCCGAACAAACAACCGACCACGGCTGGCGACCAGCCCGCGACCGGCGTGCTGATAAAGCCGGCGCCGCCGAGGTCGCCGACCAATTTGGTCGCAACATAAAGCACGAAGCCCGCTGTTACGCCACCAGAAACCATAATTCCGACGCCGCCCATTCGGAAGAATCTTAACGAAAAACAAGCGGCCACCAGAACCATCGCCGCGAGCATCAGCGGCCGAGCGAGAAGTTCCTGGTAGCGCAGGCGGTATCCCGTCCCGTCGAGGCCGGCTCGTTCGATCTGCGCGGCCAGCGACGGCAAGCTCCAGAACGGCACTGTTTCTGGCGCAACGAAGGACTGCGACACCTCGCCGGGCGTTAGCGTTGTCGCCAACAAATAGGTCGTCACCGACTGAGTCTCGAAGCCGGGCGTCACGATCTGAGCCTGGCTGAGGCGCCAGAAGCCATCGCGCAGCACCGCCCCCGCGGCGTCGATGCGCTCGACGAAGCTTCCATCGTCGTCGAACGCGAACACCGTCACCTTCGAGAGAGTGAGGCCGCGGTCGGCGACGCTGTCGGCGTGCACGATCGCCTGGCCGTCGACGCTTTTCTGGCGAATCCAAAGGCCCTTTGCGCCGCCCGCCTGGCCCGCGGGACCAAACAATTTGGCTTCGATGGCGTCCGCCTGTTGCTTCATGTAGGCGGAGCCCGGATTGTACAGGGTGACCGACAGGACGCCGATGACCAAGACGACCGCCAGCGGCGGCGCCAGAAACTGCCAGACTGAAACGCCGGCGGCGCGCGCGACGACCAGCTCCAGTTTGCGCGACAGATTGAGAAACGCCACCATCGCGCCGAACAGAACGGCGAAAGGCAACGCCTGCTCGGCGACGGTCGGCGTATGGAGAAACGAAAGCCAGGCCATCAGCGGGCCGGTCGCGCCCGCCGTGTCGCCGGACCGGCGCAGCGTTTCGACCAGGTCGATCGTGAAAATGAGCGCGAAAACCCCGGCGAACGTCGCCAGAATGGTCTTGGCGAAGCGTATTGAAAGATAGCGCGCCAGCGTGGAGCCGATCATCGCTTCGCTCAGCTCCGAACCGAGATCTGGCTGATCCGCGCGCGCACGCGCGATAACGGACCGTTGAAAATGGCGTCGAAGCAAGCCAAGCACGTGACGAGCGGGATCGCCCAGATGAAGAATTCGGCGTGCGGCTTGCTGACGACGAAGGTAGTCGCGGCGATTCCCATCAAGCGCACCGCAGCGAAGGTCAGAACCGCGACGCCGATCGCCACGCCGCGGCCCTGGCGGGTCGTGCGCGCCTCACCGAGCGCGGCGAAGCCGATTAGGCCGGCCGCAAAAGCATAGAGCGGGCTGGTCAATCGGTCCAACAATTCGGCGCGGAAGCGACCCTGCAGCCGCCGCACCGCTTCATCGTGCGGATCGGGGAACAACAACTCGGCCGTGTTACGCTCGCGCGGCCGCTTGGACGTCTCCTCTTTGGGGGTGAATTGCGAAAGGTCGATCGTGTAACTGTCGAATGTCACGATCGCCGAATCGCCGCTTTCCTGCGGGCGCTGATAGCTGCCTTTGGCCAGCACGAGATAGTTCAAGCCATCCTTTTCGATGGTCTGCCCGAGCTCGGCGATGTAGCTGGTGATATGGGCGGGGTCGCGGCGGTCCTGCATGAACACGCCATGCAGCGACCCGTCCGGCCCGCGCTCCCGATAATGGAAGACGAACCCCGCCTCCAATTCGCTGAAGGCGCCCGCCCGCGCGAAATTCGTAATAAAATCAGCGTGAATCTTGGCCGTGAGCTCCTGGATGACGTCGAAGCTCCAGGGCATGACCTTGAGCGTCATGGCGCCGACAAGGGCGAAGACCGCGCAATATAGGATGAGGAACGGCCGCAGCAGCGTGCCGGGGCTGACGCCCGCCGCGCTCATCACCACGAGCTCGCTGTCGCCGTTGAGCTTGTTGAGGCAATAGAGAACCCCCACGAACAACGCCACCGGCGCGATGATGGCGACGAGCGAGGGGATGGTGAGCCCGGTCATGGTCATGAATACGACGAGGGTCTGGCCCTTGCTGGTCAAGAGATCGAACTGGCGCAGCGCCTGGGTGACCCAGATCACCGCCGTCAGCGCGAAAAGTCCGGCGAGAAAGGCCAGCGTCGCCGTCCGAAAAATATAGCGCTCGATACGCGTCATACCGCCGCCGTCCCCGATCGCCTCGCGGGCCCATCCCGATTCTATGCGCGCGCCAGGCGATGGGCTAGCCCTCGCGCGCGCTTCTGACAAGCGGACGCGCGCGGCCGCCGCCCAAACAGCCGCGCTCCCGCGGCGGCGCGACGGTCGGAGCTTGCCGGGGTGATTGGGCTATTTCGCGGCGTCTTTTTGACGGGCGGCTTAAAGCTCTTGATTTGTCGAGGCGCAATGGCGCAGATGAGCGCGAAATTCCGGCGCGGCCGGAACGCCGTTTGAGGACATAATGAGCGAATTCGTCAAAACCGCCTTCGCGCCGCTGACCGCGCCCGAGGGCGGAACTTACGTCGTCTTTGTCGGCGTCGACCTCAAATGCGGGCCATCCGTCAGCGCCTTTCTCGGCGGCGCCACAGCGCTCGTCGCGAGCGCCGCAAAAATCGCGCAGTTCGAGGGAAAGCCGTTGAGCGCCCTCGATATTGTCGCGCCGCACGGCGTCGATGCCGAGCGCCTTCTGGTCATCGGTCTGGGCGGCGCCAAAGAATTGGCGGACACCGATTTTCCGACGCTCGGCGGCTATGTGTTCAGTAAGATCGGCGCCGCCAAAGAGGTCAGCGTTGCATTCGAATCGCCCGAAGGCGCGTGGGACGCCGCCGCCGCGGCCGATTTCATGATGGGTCTTCAGCTTCGCGCCTATCGTTTCGAGAAATACAAGAAGAAGAAAAACGGCGACTCCCGCGGCGCGGCGGTGGTCACGATCGGCGTCGGGGATGTCGAAAGCGTGCGCCAGGCGGCGAAGGCGCGCGAGGCGCTCGTCGAAGGCGTCGAAATCGCCCGGGATCTCGTCAACGAGCCCGCGAATATTCTTTTCCCTGTGGAATTTGCCGACCGCGCCGCCGCTCTCTCGAAACTTGGGGTGGCGATCGAAGTGCTCGACGAAAAGGCGATGGCCAAGCTCGGCATGGGCGCGCTGCTCGGCGTCGGCCAGGGTTCGGCGCACGACAGCCGGCTCGTCGTCATGCGCTGGAACGGGGCCAAGGGGAAAGCCCGCAAGTCGGCGCCGATCGCCTTCATCGGCAAGGGCGTGTGTTTCGACACCGGCGGCGTTTCGATCAAGCCGGCCGCCGGGATGGAGGATATGAAGGGCGACATGGCAGGCGCGGCCTGCGTCGTCGGCCTGATGCACGCGCTGGCCAGCCGCAAGGCGAAAGTCAATGCGATAGGCGCGATCGGACTGGTCGAAAACATGCCGAGCGGCGAGGCGATACGGCCCGGCGACATCCTGACCTCGATGTCGGGCCAGACGATCGAGGTCATCAATACGGACGCCGAGGGCCGGCTGGTTCTGGCCGACGTCCTTTGGTACGTTCAGGACAAATACAAGCCCGCCTTGATGGTCGATCTGGCGACTTTGACCGGCGCGATTCTTGTCGCGCTCGGCCAGGAATACGCAGGGTTGTTCTCCAACAACGACGAACTCGCCAAGCGTTTGACGGATGCGGGGGCCGCCAGCGGCGAGAAGGTCTGGCGCATGCCGCTTGGCGCGGCCTATGACAAGCTGATCGATTCGAAATTCGCCGACGTCAAGAACGCCGCGGGGCGCCATGGCGGGTCGATCACCGCGGCGCAGTTTCTGCAGCGGTTCGTCAACGGCGCGCCTTGGGCTCATCTCGACATCGCCGGCGCCGGCATGGGATCGCCCGCCAGCGAAATCAATCAGTCCTGGGGTTCGGGGTGGGGCGTGCGCCTGCTCGACCGGCTGGTGGCCGAACATTACGAAAAATGAGCGAGGGGGGAAAGCGATGCTGTGGCGCTGTTCGGTCGCCGTGATCTTCCTTGCGCTGGCGGGCGCCGGCGCGCCGGCGCCCGCCAAGTCGGCGCTGACCGGTTGCGACGCGTTCGTCGAGAAGCTGCGGCTGGCGGCAAGCGACATGCAGGTCGAATTCGCCCATTCCCTCGTCGTCTCGCGCGCCAAGACCGACGTTAGCGTGTTCGACATCACCACCAAGGTCGACGTCGACGCGACGTTGACCTGTCACGGCGACGAATTCGTCCGCTTCGAAGCGCGCATCGCCGAGCCGGCGTCGGCGCGGGCGGCGACCAATTTCGATCGATTCTCGGCGGCCGCGATGCGCGGGGCGATGGGCTGGGACGAAAGGCGCAGCGAAGATCTGATGCGCGGCATGACGAGCGACGCGCGCGAATATCGGGACGCTTCAAGGCAGCGCGGCGACGTTTACATCGCGGGCAAGACCGAAGAGCATGCGCCAGGCGGCGTCAGCCTCGGCCTGATCTACACCGACACGGATCGCGCCTTCATCATCGTCAGCCCCAATGGCTGAGCGGCTTCTCTAAATTTCGAAGATCGGCTTGGCGATGACCGAAATCCGCTTCTATCACCTGCAGCGCCGCAAGCCGGAAGAGGCGCTGCCCGCCATCCTCGAGGAAGCGTTGGAGCAAGACCTGAAAGTAGTCGTACAGGCGCCCGACCGCGAGTGGATCGAGGCGCTGGACGAGCGTCTTTGGACCTATTCGGACGAAACCTTCTTGCCGCATGGCGCGGCGCGCGACGGCGAACCGGAAACGCAGCCGATTTTTCTGACCACCGGCGACGACAATCCCAACGGGGCCGATCTGCGCATTCTGTTGGGCGGCGCCAAAGCGGCGCCGATCCTTGGCGGCCAGCCGACGGCCTATCGGCGCCTGGTGATCCTGTTCGACGGCGCCGACGAAGAAGCGCGAGCGGGCGCGCGCGCGCAATGGGCCGAACTGAAAGCGGCGGGCCACGCGCCAAGCTATTGGCGGGAGGGCGAGACCGGCGAGTGGGTGTTGGGGCGATAGCGAGCGGATCGGCTTTCGGGAAGCCGCGCAAGCACAGGACGCTGGCGCGTCGGTTCGATGTTGACAGCCTGTTTTATCCGGGTAAAATAGCCGCCTCACGCCTCTACATTCGGGTGATTTCATGTTGGATCTCGCGGAACCGACGTTCACCGCCTTTGCCGGCGCGCGACGCATCGACGGAGGGTCGCTGCCCGCCGTCGCGACTTCCGTCAAGCATGCGATCGACGCCGGCGAGAGCGGCGAAATCCTGATTTTCGAGGATTCGAACGCCCGCGCCATCGAGATTGATTTTCGCGGCTCGCCGCAGGACGTGCAGGGCAGCGCGCGACGCGCCCTTAGCGAGCGGCGAGGGCGCGCCTCGTCGATCGATGAAGAATCGCGCCGAGGGCCGGGACGCCCCAGGCTGGGGGTCGTCGCGCGGGAAGTCACCTTGCTGCCGCGTCACTGGGCATGGCTGTCCGGCCAGCCGGGCGGCGCCTCCGTAGCTTTGCGTCGTCTGGTCGAGGAAGCCTCCAAGGATCGGGACGGCCGCGAACGGCGCCGCCTCGCGCAGGAGGCGGCTTACCGCGTGATGTCGGCGCTGGCCGGCGACCGCATCGGCTATGAGGAGGCGGTGCGGGCGCTGTTCGCGGGAAACGCGCTGACGTTCTCCGGACTCATCGAAGATTGGCCGAGCGACGTCAGGGACTATACGCTTATGCTCGCCGCCGACGCCTTTCAGGGAACGGTTCAAACGCCGAAATGAGCGTCGCGCCGCCTCATCTCTGGAGAAGGCCGCAAGTCCGTAAGACGACCGTCCCGTCGCGCAAATTACCCGTTTGCGAATTACGCCGTTGCGAAATCGGCCGGTCTAGGGCAGGGATGGCGCCCGGGCGGTCGCCGCATCGAGATTTCTCCGGTCGTCGTGAATCTGTCCAATGAATGTCATGAAGACCTCGCGCCAATGAGTCCGCCAAATTGAAATCGCTCGGTCCGGTCTCCTCGATATTGCGGGAATTGCGCGAGACGGCGCCGCCTGACAGGTTTTCCCTCGACTGGCTGCTGGACAGCCTGGAGACGCGCTCCTTCGCCATCGTCATCCTGATGCTCGCGCTCGTCGCCATGGCGCCGGGCGTGTCGATCGTCGCCGGCTTGCTGATCACCACGCTCGGCGTCCAGATGATGGCGGGAAGGGCGGCGCCGGCCTTTCCGCGGCGCGTCGCCGCCTACACGATGCCGACCGTCTATTTGTCGGCGTCGATCCACCGCGTGGTCCCGGTCCTGGCGCGCATCGAGAAGATCATCCGCCCGCGCTGGGCGATGCCGCCGCAGACGACCAAGCGCGCGGTCGGGTTCGTGGTCGTGCTGCTCAGCATCGCCGTCGTGTTCGTCCCGATTCCTTTAAGCAATATTGCGCCGGCCTTCACGATCGCGTTGATAGCGATCGCCTATCTCGAGGAGGACGGGATGCTTCTCTCGTTCGCGCTGTTCCTTGGCGTCGCGCTGCTGCTGACGACATGCGTCGTCCTCTGGGAAGCCGTCCTCGGCGCCCAATGGCTCGGCGGCCTGTTCTAGCGGATCGATCGGACGCCTGG